>MPMZ01000029.1 GCA_002238765.1 Nitrospira sp. bin75 | reverse complement strand
AGCCGCCTCTCCGTCCCGCCCCCATACGCCTCCTCAAATCGTGCCATGCGTGTCTCCTGTAACCATGCTGTCCGTCTCATTCGATGCCTCCTCCTGCATCCAATGAAAACCGGACAGATTATGTGCTACAAGACCGGACAGATTATGTGCTCTCTACACTTCTGGAGAAACGGGTTTGCGTTGATTGGAGGAAAGCGATAACATAAATTATGACTCAAAATCAGGAAGTTAATCCCGAACCGTCATCTAACGAAGAGACCCGAGCGATTTCACTTAGCAGCGAGTTGGCCGAATGGGTGAAACTTCTACGAGCACAATGGATGGAGCCTGTCAACTCAGGCTGGGGACAGGGAAAGCGGTTTTTGATGGCGCTTGCGGGTTCCGTGACTTTCTTCGTGATCGTCATTCCTGCTCTAAAAGAAAACCTCCCTCTGTTCGTAGTGACCGAGCCCATCATATTGCCGTCGGTCGTCTTTCATCTTTCCCTACTCTTCGCATGGCTCGGAAGTTGGAAGGATGGTGGATATTCCCCAATGAGACTCTACTTTTCGGGTTTAACCCCACCCGCGATAGTAGCACTGATAGTGAAAGAGGTTCTGAGTGTGTCCGAAAAAACAGGAATCTCCCCGTAGTGAACACACATCAAAGACAAGAAGACATAAACCTATGTTGGAAATGAAAACATTTAGCCGACTCTTACCGGCCATGTTCGTGTGCCTAGGCTTTTTGTCCCTTGCTGTGATTGGCGACGCACAAAGCCAATCGCCAACTATACCCTCAGAAAGGCCCCCCACATTTGAGAGTAACCAGGTCGAAGACGTGGACTTGATGACTAGGGGGATATGGGTTGCACAGTGGTATTTGTACCCAAAACATCTTCAGCCCACGGTTTCACTTTACGGCTATCGGCGCTCCGATATTCAGGATACGTGTTTATCGTCTTCCAATAACAATGTCGGGATGGCTGCCTTCGTTTGGGATAGAGATAATGCCGTATCTAAAACTCGAAAGCTTACGGACCCTGCTGGCCTCATCTTTATAGGTCGCTCAAGGAGTTACACTGTGGAAGATATCTGCTCATCTTCTGAACCATCTAAACTGAACCAACAGACTAAAAACGAGACCGAAGAAACCCCCAGCTTGTTCGTCATAACGCAGAGACCTATCCCCAACGTCTTGCCGACCCATCGCTACGTGGTGGAAAGGCCGGCACAAGGCAACTAATCTTTTTTAGTCCTTCAACAGATCCCTGTGCGCGTGATCAAAGAATCAAAGGTAGAAGTCTGCATTCATTATTTGGATGACGTGTTGTTCTGATTTTATGAGAATCACGCAATGAGTCCGACAGCCCGCATTGAGGAATTGAAAGACCGGCTTCACCGGCGGATCCTCGTGCTGGATGGCGCCATGGGCACGATGATCCAGAAACGAAACCTCTCGGAGGCGGACTTTCGAGGGACGCGGTTTGCCGCGCATCCCTGTGACGTGAAAGGGAACAACGACCTGTTGGTGCTGACCCAACCGGAACTCATCGGCTCGCTCCACCGGGAATATCTGGAAGCCGGCGCGGACATGATCGAAACGAATACGTTCAACTCCACGGCGATCTCCATGGCCGATTATCAAATGGAGCGTTTGGCGTATGAGTTGAACGTGGCCGGGGCCGCGGTGGCGAGGAAGGCGGCGGATGCGGTGATGAAACAGGACCCGTCGCGGCCCAGATTCGTGGCCGGGGTGCTGGGGCCCACCAACCGGACGGCATCCATGTCGCCGGACGTGAATGACCCGGCGTTTCGCGCGGTGACGTTTGAACAGTTGCGGCAGGCGTACGCCGAACAGGTGCGGGGCCTGGTAGAGGGCGGAAGCGATCTGCTTCTCGTGGAAACGATTTTCGATACGCTCAATGCGAAGGCCGCTTTTTTTGCCATCGACCAATATCGTCAGGAACAGGGAGTGCCTATTCCGGTCATGGTCTCCGTGACCATTACCGATCAAAGCGGGCGAACGCTCTCCGGGCAGACGATCGAAGCCTTTTGGCATTCGATTGCCGATGCGGATCCCTTCAGTGTCGGGATCAACTGCGCCCTGGGGGCCAAGCAAATGCGTCCCTATATCGAGGAACTCTCGAAACGGGCCCCGGTGTACATCACTTGCCATCCTAATGCGGGGCTCCCGAATGCCTTCGGGGGGTTTGACGAAACACCGGAACGGATGGCGGAGGACTTGCGGGAATTTGCCGGGAACGGGTGGTTGAACATCGTGGGCGGATGTTGCGGGAGTACGCCGGAGCACATTGCCGCGATTGCCGAGGCGGTGTGCGATCTGCCTCCCCATGCGGTGGTCGAACCCGATCATGACACGCGGTTGAGCGGGTTGGAACCGTTGACGATCCGGCCCGAGTTGAACTTCGTGAACATCGGAGAGCGCACGAACGTCACGGGCTCACCGAAATTTTCCCGGTTGATTCGCGAGGATCAGTTCGAGGAAGCCCTGGCGGTAGCCCGGCAGCAGGTGGAGGGCGGCGCGCAGTTAATTGACGTCAACATGGATGAAGCCATGCTGGATTCAGAGAACGCCATGGTGCGGTTCCTGAACCTGATCGCATCGGAACCCGATATTTGCCGCGTTCCTCTCATGGTCGACAGCTCGAAGTGGTCGGTGATTGAGGCCGGGCTGCAATGCGTGCAGGGCAAGGGGGTGGTCAATTCCATCAGCCTGAAAGAAGGCGAGGAAAAATTCAAGGAACAGGCCCGGTTGGTCAAGCGGTACGGCGCAGCCGTGGTGGTGATGGCATTTGATGAAACGGGGCAAGCCGATACCATCGACCGGAAGGTGGAGATTTGCACCAGGGCATACAAGATCCTGACGGAAGACATGGCGTTTCCTCCGCAGGACATTATCTTCGACCCGAACATCCTGACGGTTGCCACGGGCATCGAAGAGCACAATAACTATGCGGTCAATTTCATCGAAGCCGTTCGACAAATCAAAGCCACGTTACCGCACTGTAAGACCAGCGGCGGTGTCAGCAATATTTCCTTCTCGTTCCGCGGGAACAACGTCGTGCGTGAGGCTATGCACTCGGCGTTTCTGTATCACGCGATTAAAGCCGGTCTGGATATGGCCATCGTCAACGCCGGCCAGTTGGGAGTCTATGAGGAGATCCCCAAGGACTTGCTGGACTTGGTCGAGGACGTTCTGCTGAATCGAAGGCCCGACGCGACCGAGCGGTTGGTCGACTTCGCCGAAACCGTGCAACAGCAAGGCAAGGCGGTCGTCAAAGCCGATGCCTGGCGGGAAGACACCGTGGAGGCACGGCTCTCGCATGCGCTGGTCAAAGGGATCGTGGACTACATCGACGAAGACGTGGAAGAAGCCAGGCAACAATATGACAAACCGCTCAAGATCATCGAAGGTCCGTTGATGGACGGCATGAACGTCGTGGGGGAACTCTTCGGTGCCGGAAAAATGTTTTTGCCGCAGGTGGTCAAGAGCGCGCGGGTGATGAAAAAAGCCGTGGCGTATTTGCTGCCGTTCATGGATCAGGAAAAGGAAGCGTCGGGAAGTAGGGCGCAAGGGAAGGTGCTGCTGGCCACGGTCAAGGGCGACGTGCACGACATCGGCAAGAATATCGTCGGTGTGGTGTTGGGGTGCAACAACTACGAGGTGATCGATCTCGGGGTGATGGTGCCCTGCGAAAAGATTTTGACCAAAGCCAAGGAGGAGCAGGTCGATATGATCGGCCTGAGCGGCCTGATTACCCCGTCGTTGGAGGAGATGGCGTACAACGCGAAAGAAATGGCCCGCCAGGGCTTCGACGTGCCACTGCTCATCGGCGGTGCCACGACGAGCAAAGCCCACACGGCCGTCAAGATCGCCCCGGGCTACCCCGAGCCCGTCGTCCACGTGACGGATGCCTCGTTGGCCGTGAACGTCGTCCGGCAACTGTTGAGCAAAGAAGAAAAGCCCGGCTTTGTGGAAAAGGTTCGCCAACAACAGGGGCAGTCGCGTGAAGCCTATGAAGGCAAGAAAACACAGAAAAAACTGTTGCCGCTGGAAGAGGCCCGGCAACGGCGGACCCCGGTTGATTGGCACACGTCGGAGAGAGTGACGCCGAGTTTCCTGGGAACGCGGGTGATCGACGATCAGCCGTTAAGCGACCTGGTGCCGGTGATCGACTGGTCGCCCTTTTTCCATACCTGGGAGTTGAAAGGGAGATACCCCCAAATCTTCGAAGATCCGATCGTCGGGAGCAGGGCCAAAGAGTTGTTTGACGACGCTCAGGTATTACTCAAGGAAATTCTCGAAAAGCGATTACTCACGGCCAGGGCGGTGTATGGATTGTTTCCGGCCAACAGCGAGGGCGATGATATCGAAGTCTATACGGATGAATCGCGCTCGGAAGTCCTGGCAACCTTCCACACCCTTCGCCAACAACTCGAAAAACCGGAAGGCGATGCCAATTACGCCATGGCGGATTTTATCGCGCCCAAGTCAACGGGGCTTGCGGATTACCTGGGCGGGTTTGCGGTGACCACGGGAATCGGGGTCGAGGCCCTGTGTGAGCGATTCGAAAAAGATCATGACGATTACAACTCCATCATGGCAAAAGCGTTGGCCGACAGGCTTGCGGAAGCGTTTGCCGAATGGCTGCACCGGGAAGTCCGCAAGGCATGGGGGTACGGCAAAGAAGAACACCTGTCGGCCGAGGACCTGATCCGGGAGCGCTATCGGGGAATCCGTCCGGCTCCGGGTTATCCCGCGTGCCCGGACCACACTGAAAAACGGATCCTGTTCGACTTGCTGGAGGCCGAAAAGGTCACCGGCATTCACTTGACGGAAACCTTTGCCATGGCTCCGGCCGCGTCGGTCAGCGGCCTGTATTTTGCCCATCCCCAAGCCAAATACTTCGCCGTGGGGAAGATTGACCATGATCAGGTGAAAGACTACGCCGCGCGCAAGCAAATGGACGTTGCCACCGTGGAACGCTGGCTCTCCCCGAATCTGCTGTAAGGGGGTCTATTTCCTTTCCTCCTATCCCCCTCCTATGCTCTTCTTTCCGTCCTTCCCGGTCCACGATGACAAACGTCGAGGACCGGCTCTGATCGGGAATCCAGTGTCTTTGGCCTTTTCCTCCGGTCTGACGACGAGCCTACGCGGAACCTGCCGACATCAAAAGGATTTCTCCTTTCATGCCTTCATGGATCGAGCATTTGAATTGGTACCGTCCGGGTTTCTCAATGGTAAAGCGAATGGCGATGTCGCCTCCGGGTTCAATATAGACTCCTCGAATTCCTCTGCCATAAGAAATCGCATTCAGCGCCTCAACGCGGGTATGACTCCCATCAAACACTTCTGAACTGAAATCGTGCCGGACATCATCCGTATTTCGCAGGTGGATGACGGTTGGCAGGTGCAATTGAAGAGGCATTTGAGTCGTTTCGAACGTATAGTTTCGAATGGTCACAACGATTTGTTGCTCTGATTGCGCAAGAACGCCGGGGAATCCGCCAAGACACAACGTCCCCACCAGGACAGCCTGGACAATCATGAGGATGCTTCGCGATCGATGATTACTGGGCGGTGTTGGATGATCGACAGTGTTTTGTTTCACGGTTCGCCACAACATGGTTCATACCCTCCTTGATGATGACTGGTAATTCCCGCAGGTCGGTTTAGCGTAACATAACCAGACAGCGAATCTGTCATTGATGCGAAAATAGACTCATAGAACCCTCTCCCCACTGTGGGAGAGGGTAGGGTGAGGGGGCGTAGCCGCAGTAGGTCAAGAGTGTAGTGCAATCCGCCACCTTCGCTAGTCACCCGCCGCTTTCTTAAACACGATGTCCCCATAATAGGCCACGGCGGATTCCTGCGTGTTGTCCGTGTCCGTCATCACGGCCACCCCGGAGACCGCAGGCGGGTCGTCGCCGAACGCTTTTTGATAATCCTTGTACAGGTTGCGCGACTCGGTCACCCACTGCCCGGCTTTTGTCTCCCCACTTTCTATGACGATCATTTTCGCGCGATCCGTGTACGGATTGGGGACCATGGTCCCGATCGGGCTTTGACTCTCCCAAATGTACGTGATGGCTCCGGTCGGGGGATACTTCCCGTGGAGCGCCCGGACCAATTCATATTGTATTTGATCCAAAAAGTCGATTTTGCTCTCGTCATACGCGAAGGTGATATACAACCGGGCGGGGTAGTCGTCGCCCTGCTTGCTGGTGACGTCACCTTTCTGCAACACGTTCTCGATCTTCCAGCGCCATTCGACAATGGGATAGACCTTGGGGTCGATGGTCACCTCTCTGGTCAACCCCGAGGAAGAGCCGCGGCTCACGGCTTTGACAACCACGGTCCCCTCGTCTTCCACCAACGAATATTCGGTATGCTCGTCGATCTTATGGAACGTGAGGGGCTTCCAGGAATCAGGATAGGGTCCCCCCGCTTGCGCGTGGGAAAAGGCTCCCACGTGAATGGTGTCCGGCGATTCCGCCTGAAGGGTTCCGGCAAGCAGGACAAGACACAACCCTATTCCAATAGGCCCGGCAAAAGAATTCCATCCGCGTCTCATGAGTTTATGATCGAGACTCCTACAAGTCAGAGTTTCGCTATTCCGCAACAAGTTCACGGACTTGTTCTTTCCATCGATCTTCAAACATCATCCTGAAAACAGCAGGAGGCTCGCAGACTCGCATTTCGCCTCGGTCAATGGCCTTGTTGTACGCTGCTTCGAGGGTTTCAAGGAGTTTCTGCTTGTAGCCCGTATCCTCGTTTCCCTTCAGGTGAACGCCTTTTGTTTCCAGGATCAGAAGTGTGCCGTCATCTTGTCGACAGGCGACGAAATCGGGATAGACGTTCTGGCGTCTCCACCCCTGAAGGTGATACTGCTGTTTTGCGGCGATCCTGTGCCACCAGGAGATGGAATCGCTTTTGTCCAGATACAGCGCGAAATCTTTTTCGAGTACATTGAAGTTGCTTTCATACACGGGCTCAAAAAGACTCTGTTGTATCGGCCGGCCGTGTTCACCCTGAAGCGCTCTTTCCCTGCTGGACACGAAGACCTCAAGCGATTTCTCCAGTTCATAATCCAACCCCTCGTCGGTTTCGAGGTGAAACCTGATGGCATCACGTTTGATCTTATCGCGGAAAACCGACTCGGCTTTCTTGTCCAAATTTTTCTTGATATTCCGACGCAAAACCTCTGAGAGGTAAATCCGGTTGTTCAGCAGTGCTGAATCGTTGTATTTCGTGTGCTTTTGCAAGAAGTTCGCTGCCATGCGCGCAGCCTGCCACGGGTTGGGCACCACGTCCGTCAGGCGACGGACGAAATAGTCAAGGTGTAACCGTTCGCCGGTTTCAAAAGCCTCATCGAAGACACGTTTATCACCCTGAACGTCAACTGTAGCAATGATCTCCCGAATCGTGTCCTTGTCGTCCAGACTCACCGCCCCACCCGCGTCGATTCCGCTCCAGTCGATCGCGCCCAATATGTCGCGGTCGTAATCAATCGGACGCCACCTATAACCGTCTTTGTGCAGAACCTGCGGGAGAAAGATCTGATGTTTTTTATACTTTGGGCGTCGCTTGACGGTTTGCGGTTGTGGTGCGTCACCTTCGCCCTCGCCTCTGATGGCATCGCCAAGCCCCGTAAGGCCCTCGTTTTCCAGCCCGGCCTTAACCTTGTCGACGGCCTTTCCCACGTCTGTGTTGTAACAATAAATATAGCACCGGTTCAGGGCATCGCTTTGCGCAATTCTGCGTGCGTGCGGCTGTCGCATGATACGTCCGGTCATCTGGGTCATGGCCGTGGTCGCCGTGGTGTTATCCAATAGAGCCAGGATGTAAGCGAACGAGCAATCCCACCCCTCCTTGAGGGCATCCTTAGTGATGATCCAGCGGACGGGACTTGTTTCGCTAAGCAAGTCTTCGTCGGCGAGTTCCTTCTGTTCCGACGATTGCACTCTGATCCGGTTTTGTGGCACGGCAAGATGTTGGACCAGATGCTCCCGCACGTCCTCCGAATGGATGGTCCCTTTCCCTCGTTGTTCTTCGCCCGTCCGCTGTACCCTGACCAGGGCAATGGGACGGATATAGCGGTTTTCCCGTGTTTGCAGTTTCTGCGCTTCGGTTTCCAGTTCCTGCAATTTTTTCTGTGTTTCGGCAAGCGTGTGTTTCCAGTCGGAATTGTCGAAGCTGTGAATCTCTATCGGCAGCTTGATCATCTCCTCGGCTTGAAGCTCGGTTCCCGAGATGTTGACCAGGATGTTGCTGATACCGATTTTGGGCGTGGCGGACAGTTCCAGCACAAAGCGGGGATTGAGTTGATTGACGGACTTGACGAACTCACGGTTGTTCATGTCATTCGGCCCATACGCCTTGTGCGCTTCGTCTAGAATCACGGTAGGGCGAATCAATTTCAGCACGTTGATTAGGCTGTGCTTCACCCAATCGGCGGTGCTGTTTCTTTCCAGGTCGGGGTGTCGTTCCGAAAGTGCGTGGTTGGCGGTTGAATCGTCCTGTTCGGGAAAAAACGAGGTGTACCCACCGCTGTCCCGGAATATCTTGAGAAAATCCTTTCCTTTTTGCCTGTTGGCGGACGGCAACATCAGCATCATGATGCAGAGCCGGCTTTCGACGTCCTGCCGGGTAAAGCGGTTGTCTTTCTGCAACAGTTTGACCTTGCCGCCGGAAATCCTCTCAAGCATCTGCCTGTACGGATGCTCGCGGGTCCTGAAGGCCTTGAGCGTCTGCTCGTGGGTACGATCCACAACACGAAGCCCGTGTCCTGCTTGATACGCTCAAGCGCGGCAACCCCCAAAAGAGTCTTGCCGCCGCCGGTCGGCACCTTCAGACAGACGTGCGGAATAGGCTCTCCGGACGTGCCGGTTCGAGATATGTAATCGGGGATGTTAAGAGTTCCGTTGTCTGAAATGCCGGGGAGAATGTTTGTATCCTTAAGGCTCTGCCATGCTGCCCGAGGATAGTTTTTCAATTCATCGGGAACAGGTCTTTTCTTTTTCGCGTAAAACTCTTCACCGTCCGCCGCGTCTTTATGAGCCTCTTTGAGCGCCGCAAGCCAACGATCCAACTGCTCAAGGGCGTTTTGTTGGTAGCTTTTGAGTTGCATGGTTAAGAGTATGGCTTTCCGTATGGAATTTCTGATTTATAGACCATTAGTTTTTCGTCTCGTTTCTTGAGCCAACGCTTCCATTCAGCCTCTCCACGCGCTTGGGGGCCGAGGATGACCTCGCTGAAGTGGAAATTTTCGTCCGTCTCGAGGTAAAAACGCGGTGGGATTTGTTCCGTGTCAACCTGGATGTCATCTGGCTCTTGTGCCGTCTTTGTCTTGTCATAATAACGGACTTGGACTACGCGAACCTCTTTTTCTTCCCGGTAGTGACGCGCCTTGAACAGAAAGCGGATAGCGTCAAGCAGATCGCGGACAAGTTCTCTTAGTTTCTTTTGGCTGTTATCGTCTTTTTCTTCTATATGCCCTTTGATTTGTTTCAGGGCTTCTGCCAGTTCATTCAGTTCTTCGGAGAGTTCTTGATTGCTTTCCTTGTCCCTGTAAACGATTTCATAAAGGTCTGGTTTTGGCGGTTGTCTTTCCCCTGGATTCTTACGATCGCCTTTTAACATAGGCAGTTTCGCTTGTAATTGTTGCATGGCTCCTATTTGTTCGCTACATTTTTCTCCAAAAACAGTCCATTCGTGCTTGAAGATCAGACAGGCCCCGGCCGCTTCCTGCCCATCGTGTTTCCCATAAGTACGCCACAGAAATAGTTCGTCTTTTTGCTTCGGGTCTTTTGCATCCACCTTGACAAAACTGCCGATATAGGCTGGGGATGGATAAGACTTGTCTTTCTTTTTGTAAAAAACCTTCTCTGCGTCTTCTATCCCGAATTTTTTCATGATTTCAAAAAACACACGGCCTTCTTCCGGGTCGTTCATATAATCGGCATTGTAAAGCCGGAAATGCTCATTTGTGGCTAGCGTTTTGAGTGCATGAAGGGAAGTGTAATGAGCAACTTCTTTGCCATTTCCGGGCCTATAGAACCGTTCGTTTTGTATATTGGAGATTGCCTCTGATAGCCTGAAATATAGTTCAAAGGCTTTGGCTCCCTCTTCTTCGGCACGGTCTTTATAGATGTCAGCAATCTGACCTGCGACATATATTGCGGGCACTTCGGTTTTCAGGGCTTGATCGTATTCATTAGCCTTCACAAAATCCTTAAAGGCATCGAGAAATTTTTCTTGGTCGCCTTGGTCGATATATGCGAAACCGCGACAAAGGTGCGCATTTGCATAATTGGGTTTGAACTCTAGGGTCTTGGTGCAGTCTGCTATCGCTTTATCATAATCGCCTTTGAGGCTGTATGCGAGAACGCGATAGAGATATATCTCCGCATTAGCGGGGTCTTGCTCAAGTATTTTGTTGAAGTCCTCTATGGCTTTGTCATGGTCGTTTTTGTTGATGTATGCCCTGCCACGATTGTGGTACGCGAACATATTATCAGGGTCTAACTCTAGGACCTTGGTGTAGTCTGCTATGGTTAGGTCATGATCGCCTTTCTTGTCGTATGCGATACCGCGCCTAATGTATGCGTTTGCATGAGCTGGGTTTAGCCTTAGGGCCTGGGTAAAATCCGCTATTGCCAAGTCAAGTTCGCCTTTGTGGCGGTAGGCAATACCGCGTTTAAAGTATGCCGACGCTTTTTCATGAGGTTCTTGTTCCAGATCAATTATTTTTGTACACAAAGGGATCAGTTCGTCCCAACTCCCATCGCTGTCAAGTTGTTCTGCTTTTTGTTTCAGGTATTCTTTTTCTATATCTTTGTCCACTACAACGTTTATTTGAAGAGTCTCGATGGTCAGGGGCATCCCTCTTTCGGCACGTACTTCTAGGCACAGCGCAATAGCTTCCTTGATGTTGTCGAGAGCCTCACTCTTTGTTTTGCCTTGACTCACACAACCTGGGATTGCAGGGCATTCAACAATCCATACCCCGTCTTCATCTCGATCAACCGTTACGTTAAATCTCATTGTCCAGAAATCTCCAGTTGCTATTTATATTCTGAGCCGCGCTTCCCTGAATGCCCCAATCCAAGGGCCTAACCGTTCAAGGGAATCTTGCCAGTCGGGATAGACTTCATAACTGCTTTTTTAAGGTCTTCACCACGTCGGAGACTTCACGGCCTTTAATATTGTCTGTTTCGTATGCATCCAAACGTCGGTCGAGTTCAACTCTTTGTTCATGGGTCAGCAGCGGGGCGTCTTGTTGGCGGGTTTTGCGTTGCACGAGCCGTGATTAATTAAAACAGTGTAGGGCCTGTTCCGGGTATGTCACAGGACGTTATGGTAAGACCGTCTACATCGTCTTTACGATGTATGGCTTGAGGGCTATTATCTGACCGCTAACCGCCGGCTTTTCAGATCCGGCACGTTTTGCAACGCATTGTCGTTTGTCACCAGAACGGCATGGTGACATATAGCAGTAGCGGCAATAATTGCGTCCGGCAGCTTGAGCCTTGATTTTCGTCGCACACGAATAGCTTTTTCTTTCACATCCTGATCGATGCTATAGATAGTAATGTCGGCAAGCATCTCACGAATCAACACTTCTTCCGGTGAAGTCATTGCCGGAGAAGACAGCAATTCCATTTCAGTAATAACTGAGCACGCGATTTTTCCATCGGGGAGGGGATCTGTCAGACGATTGTTGAACAGCAAAATGAAAATGTTGGTATCGATTAAAAAACGCTCGGAGTTCATTTGTCCAAGCCGCGTTTCCACGAATCTCGAAGGGCACGTTGCCAGGCGACGGGGTCATCAACGTCTCGGAATGCCTGAATCTTGCCGGCGAGATCCATCGGGTGGCTTATGCCCTGCGTTTTCCTGTGATCGTCTTCTTGCAGATGAACAATTACACGGGCCTTTCGGCCAAATGCCTCGCGGAAGGCCGGCGGGAGTTTACCGTCCGAGGCTATAACTATATTTTTGTCAATTGATTTCATATGCGTTCTCTCTTTGTGAGTAAGTGTATCGGACTATGCATAAACGTGCCGTGAGTTCAAGACCATTGACATCCTTGCTTCATATATTCCGCAAGAGGGACATTGCAGAGCATTCAATCCGTTTAGGTTCATCAAGCAAAGCCCGTCTTTGTTCATCGGCGAGGAAACAATTCTTGATAAAAACGCGACCAATCTTAACGCATTTCTAGACAGAGACGCCATACGGCAATCCGCAGAACGTGATGCTCATCTGGGTCAATTCCTTCTGGCCCATGAATTTGTGGGTGGCGAAGACGACGGTGGTTTTCTTCTTTTTCTTGGTCTGCTTGGCGATACGTTCGGCGCGGTCGCTGTTCAAGGCGGAGTCGGCGCTACGCAGGAAGGCGAGATTTGGTTCGTATATCAGATAAAACAGTTTGTCGCTTGTTTCGTAGAAGAAACCGTCTTTGTCGTGATCCTTGCGGAGTTTGTCCGGTGCCTGGCCGGTTGCGGTGTACACGAGGTGGCGGGCCAGGGTTTCGTAGTCCGGCAGGTTCTCTCCGGTGAGCATTTTCTCAGGGCTGATTTCATCACCCAGCGTGCAATACGTGAAGCTGCCGCCTAACCCGTTTTTCAGGTTTTCGTCTTTGGCCTTCGGTAGGCCTTTGATGACGCGGCGGACCCGCTCGGCGGTGATTGTGTCGGCATAGTCTTCACATTCCGCCAGGATGAACTTGCGGTTGCCGCCGTCTTCCTTGTTCAAGGCGAGTACGGCGTGGGCGGTCGTGCCAGAACCGGCAAAGGAGTCGAGGATGATGGAGTCTTTATCTGTCGAGAGACGAATGATCCTGGTCAGCAATTCCACGGGCTTGGTTGTCGTAAAGTCTGGAAAGTCTTTGGGAAAAATCTGAAGGAGTGTTTTCTTTGCGTCTTGGGTATGACCAACCTCCTTGTATGTCCAGATTGTCTCCGGCACCAAGCCTTGTTTTACTTCGGAGAGAAATCGTTTGATGGCTGGTACTTGGTTCCGGTCTTCACCCCACCAAATTCGATTGTCCCTGTCCAATTCCCAAAATTTCTCCTCCGAGTAACGCCAAAAATTGCCAGGTGGAGGACTCTTTATCACACGGCCACGTGGGCATTTTATGGAATATGTTCCCTTACTGTAGGGATTGCGCGCTGAAAGATCGCTGGGTTTCCACATTCCACGCGGGTCATTGTCGGGATTGGCGTAGCGCGAGTCGGCTTCTTCAGTTCGTGGGAGCAGTCCGAGTTTGAACTCTTCCTTGTTTCTGGCGTATGCGACAATGAAATCATGATTTTCCGAGAAATGCTTCGCACTGCTCTTCGGTGAGTAAACTTTTTCCCAAATGATTGTCGCGACGAAGTTCTCTCCACTGAAAATCTCATCCATCATCATCCGCAAGCGGTGCTGTTCATTGTCGTCGATGGAAATAAAAAGCACCCCGTCTTCGGCCAGCAGTTCGCGCAACAGGTGCAGCCGAGGCCACATCATGCAGAGCCATTTATCGTGTCTCTCCAGGTCTTCGCCGTCCACCGGGCTTTTGCCTTTCAGCCACTCCTGCATCATCGGGCTGTTTACGTTGTCGTTGTAGATCCAGCCTTCGTTGCCGGTGTTGTAGGGTGGGTCGATATAGATGCAGTTTACTCGTCCGGCATAGCGCGGCATCAGAGCCTTGAGCGCGTGCAGGTTGTCGCCATGAATGATCAAATTGTCGTCGAGGGAAGGCTTGCTGCCTTTCAGTGGAAGGGACTTTCGGGCATCCGGCTCAAGTGTCCGTGAAGGGACGGTCAGGTGGTGAGCGTAAACGAGTTGTTTGCCTTTGAAATCAAGGGTCGGCATACAGATTCACAAATTTACACACAACCTCGGGTGTGAATGAAAAGAGGCTCTAATGAAATCTTGCCGTAGGAAGATGTTCCCCAATATAACCAATCTCCAGTGACTTGATTTGTTTGTCGATTCGTAAATGGATGCGATGTCCGCTGCCAATCATGGCGTGCAGATTGAAGACTTTTTTCTCGCCGCTGGCGCATTGGAATTCCCGTTCTCTTCCATATTGCTGCATGGTTGCTTCACTCTCTGGGTTGACCTTCGGCAATACCGGTTCATCTGTCCCTTCACGTCGCCAATTTCGTACCGCTGTATCCAGGACAATCAACTTGGCTATTGCCATACGTAAAATTTCAACAGAAAGTGCAGCTATTTGAGTATTCACGTCCAGTCCGAACGTCAGGTGTGGAAAACAATCGGCTTTTCTTTCCGCCAATTTCACCGGCTCGTCTCTCAGAACTCCTTGAGCTTTTCCAGTCAATTCGTCGAAAACAACTGGAACGTGAGTCATTTCCGAAAGGTTGAGCACCCTTACATCTTTTTCCCGTTCCGTTCCTGTGCTCTCAAGCCATTTACGATGTACTGGGATGTGGGTTCGCAGCCAGTATTCTTCGGAAGGTAGACTTGCAGCAGTCGTTTTCAGTAGCCATGCAAGCCCCAAGCCGCCTGCTTCTTGTTGCTGGAAATGGAATTCCGAAAGGGAGAACTGTTCCTTGACGGCCTCGGATACGTCCTGCTCGAAACTTATCTTTGTTGAAATCTTCAAAAAGAAATTTCTCAAATCGTGATCGACTCGTTCATCGTATGACCACTGAGACACTGTATAACCCTCCGCTAATGGAGTCTGGTATATCGTGTCATCAATCGAAACGAGTGTCGTGGATTGGCCGCTCGCCAACGCCGCCACGGCCCGGATCAAATTCGTTGTTCGTTCTCTTGCTTGATGACGAGATGGTGCGACATTGTGAGCGGAAAGCTCGTTGAATACCAGGATCACTTCAACCCCCGGTATCCTGTTGGTGTGCTATGAGTGATGACAGATTCTTCTCGTGCTGATCGAAGAAACCCTCTGGCCAGATGTCCAATCGGCCATCCGGCCTTATGACAGGCGTGGTGACTTCGGTATCCAAACCTTTTCGCTGAAAGTAATGCAGAGCAACCTCTTCCGGTCTGATGATGGCACGACGAACTGCCAGACGCAGCCCGTCCAGAATATGGTCGCTGTGAGTTTCCAGGATAACTTGCGTCCCTGCTGAAGTAGCCCTTGCCGCGAGTTCCGCCAATCGAGTCTGTCCGCCAGGATGAAGATGGGCTTCAGGATTCTCGATGATCACCAAGTCGTCATTCTGAGCAGCCAGCAACGCGACAATCAGAGGCAGAGCATAACTCAATCCGAATCCGACGTTAGTTGCCCGAAAGGGTTTTGTCATAACGTCCCGCTGTCTGGAGAAGGCAAAACCTGCCAAGGCGACATCCGCTTTCGGCATGGTAGTGATATTGAGTTTGGCCCCCGGACTGATGACCTTGAGCCACGCATTGGTCTGTGAAAGCAGAGTTGTTTGATCTGCGTCTGCATGTCTAAGATTCTCCGGGATTATCTTTCCGTCGTATTTTTCCAAAAACCAGAGCACATGTTCTCCATTCTTGCCCAAGGGCGTATTTGATTCATGCCCTTGCTCAAAAAATGGCAGTGTCTTTTGTGGCCCCAAACGATCGGCACTCAGATAGTACATGGATCGTCTATACAGTGAGGTGTCTTCAACGCTTTCGGAATTCGTGATCCTCGCAGAAGGCGTTTGAAAATCGTCTATCGTCACACTTATCTTGATGCGTTTAATCTTGTCGAATTCGGCCTCCAGTTCAATGACGTCTTGCTCGGCACCTTCGTAGAGGACGTCGCTAAACGAGCCTGTGTCGACCAGCTTGCCTTGCCAGCGTAAAACTCCAGGGAAACCTTTTTCGTCAAGACCAGATTGACGGAGCAGCAAGAGTGCCTGTATGACGCTGCTTTTCCCTGTGCCGTTCAAGCCGGCCAGAACCGTCAGCCCATCGAGTGGCAACTCTGACTCCTTGAAACATTTAAAATTTCTCATTCGTATTCGAGTAATCATTCCAACACCTCCCGGAGGAGTGTTTCGATCTCTTCAAAGCGAGTACGGACTTGCTCATCCCATTGAGTCCCTATGCTTATACTTTCCACGAATTTATCTTGTCTTATCAGAGAGAGGAAACGGTTTTGAACGGTTTCTCGTTGCTTTATGAGGCGTTGACCTTGAGATTCGTCCAAGCGCGCCAAATTGACAGACCAGCTTTCAAACAGGGGCTTGTTGATGGGACTTCTGCGTTCGTCGACGAGGCTCAGTTCGTCGGCCAACGCATCCCTATGCCTACTCCTGCGTTTCTTGGGTGGCTTGCGGAAGGCCTCGGTACCAAACAGAGCAGTGGCCAATCTCATCGCACGACGGAAATCAGCGCTCAGTAAAGCCCATTGTTCTTCGCTCACGTCTTTATTCAAGGATTCCATAGCCTTTACGAGAAAGGCGTCCAGATCACCCTTGTAAGCATTTAATGGCTGTAAGTGAAATGCGATGAATCGCAGTACGCATTCACGGTCAGCCATGCGTTTCGTACTCACGCTATTGGTGGTTGCCTCCAAAAACGTTTGGTCCGTTGCTAATTCGTTGATGCGGTCCCTTGCTCTTCCGGGGTTTAAGGCATGTCGAATTTCCTGTAGCGACAGAGGTTTGCCGCCGGTATTGATGCGTTTGAAAACGTTGAACATGACTTCTCGGGGTGTGCCAGGCTGAATGACGTGACAGAAAAGCTCTGTCTCGTTGAGGCGTCTCTGCATGGGACGAGGGAGATCGTCATAAGAATGGTTTTCAAATTGATTCAGGTATTCCAGCCCGCGCAAACGAAGTTTCTTGTCGAGAATGAAAAGTTTTAAGGTGTCCAGCCGTTGCAGGCCATCGACGACCTGCCATGTGTCTTCTTCGTCCGCCGCCATGTAGAACACCGGTATGGGAATGCACAACAGGAGTGACTCGATGAGCCTGCTTTTTCTTTTTCTGTCCCAGACGTCTGGGTGACGTTGAAAGTCGGGATTCAGGTCTATTTCATGACGGACGATTCTTTTTATTATCAGATCAACGACGGGATTTTTAGTGACGATGTTGATGTTCGTGGGATCGAATGGCTCTTTGATTGGAAGAGAAGAGCCTGGAGGATCTGGTCCTTCAACGTTCTCCTGCTCAACGCCTCCTTGCTCAATATCTTCCAAGGGTTCTTTGGTAAGTTCCGTCATTTCAACAACGTCAGAATCCAGGTCCATTTCGATTCCCCCCTCTCCTTTTAGAGTGCCCCTATAATAGTTGATATTACTGATGCATATCAAAGATTCTGCCCAGGGAGTCAGCTTGAGATATGTCTCTGACTCCGAGCAAGAATGGCGCGGTCGACAAAGACCAACGACAAAGACGCTGGATTCTCGATTAAAGATGTCGAGAATGACAGAATAAGAAGAAGCAGATTGCTCGCTTCGCTCGAAATGGTAGCTGTGTTGGCTGTCTTCTCAATAATGTCAGCGAATAGGTCGGATTAGCCCTTCGACTATGCTTCCTTCGACTTCGTTCAGGACAGGCGGGACAGGCGTAGCGTAATCCGACACGCTGCCAAATGGTTTCATTGTTTGCAAACTGTACATTGTGTACAAAACATTACGAATGTTACATTTTGTACACAATGTACAAAATCGTACATTTTGTACACTTTGCGTGCCGTTCGTCATTTTATGATTAGTGTTACGTACAGGACTTAAGCGGCCCCTCATGCCGCTCGGAGAGGCGCCTGGAAGAAAGCGCCATGAGATGGCGCGGCTACAAAGACCAACGACAAAGACGCTGGATTCTTATGAATCGCCTGGATCCCCGATTAAGGATGTCGGGGACAAGTGTCGAGAATGACAGAAGAGGGTATGGGTCGTGTATGAGTCTAACCGGAAAGGCCGAACCACAGGCGGAGTGCTTGCTCAAGTTTGAGCAGATCGGAAGAGGCCACCCGGCCAAAAGGCGGCAAGAACGACGTCTCCCTGCTCATCGCTTG
Source organism: Nitrospira sp. bin75 (assembly GCA_002238765.1). Lineage (GTDB taxonomy): Bacteria > Nitrospirota > Nitrospiria > Nitrospirales > UBA8639 > Bin75. The sequence goes on along the minus strand of MPMZ01000029.1, from coordinate 17,238 downwards.
TCATATTCGGCATCGGCCGAGTTTGTCCAGATCCTGGTCAAGACCGGCAGGGACGCGAGAAAACTTTCTTCCCGGAGTTGGGTACTCTCTTCGGGGGAATCAGGAACCACTACCTCAAGGGGTGTGTTGACGGGAAGCGTGACGGGTTCGTCCAAGACGACTTTTGTACCATCGTAGTGAGCAGGAACGTGTTTCATCTGCCATCCTTCACAATGTCGATCGGTTGATTTACACGGCACATCATAGCACAAAGTACCAACGTGGTCATCCTTGACCGCTTTTTCCCTAAAGAATAGAATACCCGACATCAAGGGGGCTCTTGTCCGGACCAGTCTTTTCTTTCGTCCGGATTCGGCCCCGTGGAGTGACGAGCATGAGAATTGATTATGACAAAGGCGGGCTGATCAGCCCGGAACTCCTGAAGCGGCGGCGCACGGAATCCGAGGAAAATGGCGGGCCTAAGAAGAAGGTCATGCTGCTGTTCCCCCCGGATTGGTATCCCTCCGAGCCCTATCTGAGTCTCCCGACGTTGACGGCGTTCCTGCGTCGTGCGGGGCATGACGTGGTGCAGAAGGACGTCAACCTCGAGATGTACGACTGGTATTTCAGCGCGGATTTTCTCAAGCGCGTGTTGAAACGCGTGCCCCAGCAACTGGATCGTTTGAAACGACTGGCCCGGGACCGGGGCCTCTCGGAGGAAGAAACCCAGTTGCAATTGGCCTTGTGCGAATGCACCCGTTCCCGGATGGCGGATTTGATCGAACAGGCGGAGCGCGCCAAGGCGATCATCCGTTCACCGGATTTCTACGACGCGGCGAAACTCGAATGGGCCATGAACGTGTTTCGGGACGTGACCTCGACCATTTCGCTGGTCTACGCGCCCGCGCGCATTTGCATGCCCCCGATGGAAACGGACCTGTCGTACAAGCTCTTCATGTCCTCGGAGGTCCTGGCCGCGGTCGAAGATACGCAGGTCAACGTCTATCGCGACGTATTCGACCACATCGTGAAGCCGGCCATTGTTGAAGAACAGCCGGACGTCATCGGCATCTCGATCGTGTTGCGGCAGCAACTGTTTTCGACCATGACCTTCTGCGCCATGATCAAGGAGCAGTTTCCCGAGATCCACGTGACCATCGGCGGCAATACCGTGACCCGGTTGCGCGACGTGCTGCCCACGACGCCCAAGCTGTTTGCGCTGTTCGACAGTGCGGTGGTGTACGAAGGTGAAACGGCGTTTCTGCAATTGGTGGAAGCCATCGGTACCGATCGGGATTTCAACGAAATTCCGAACCTCCTGTGGCAGGATGATTCTGGGATTCATACGTCGCCGGTGACCTCCTCCGAGAACATGGCGGACCTGCCGCCTCCGGATTTCGACGGGCTGCCGATGGACCGGTACTTCGTGCCGGAACCCGTTCTACCCTATCTCGCCACGCGCGGGTGCTATTGGGGACGGTGCGAGTTTTGCGATCATGGCGAGGGGTACACGGCCGGCTACCGGACCAAGAAGATCCAGGAAATTATCGAGGAGGTTCGATTCCTCCGCGACAAATATCAGACGCGGCATTTTCACTTCACCGATGAATCCTATCCGCCGGCCCTCTTCCGTAAACTGACCCGGCAACTCAAGGAACACCAGTTGGGCATTGCGTGGACCACGCACATCCGCTTCGAGAAGAGCCTGTTGGATGACGAGGTGTGGCAGGATGCCGAGGATTCAGGGTGCAAGTTCCTGCACATGGGTTATGAATCCGGCAGCGAGCGGGTCCTGAAACTCATGGATAAGGCCACGACCACCGACGTGATTGAACGGAGCCTGGAACTCTCCTCGAAGCACGGGGTCTGGAATCACATTATGGGATTTTTCGGGTTCCCGGGCGAGCGGTATGAAGACGCGAAGTTTTCCATGCAATTCCTGGAAGACAACAAAAAGCACGTGCATTCCATCGGTTTCGGCACGTTCGATCTCAGCAAGCATACCCCGGTAGCCAAGGACCCGGAGCGGTGGGGCATTACGTTCTACAAAAACCCCGAATGGGACCTGGCTCTGGATTATTACTTCACCGTGAAGGAGGGGCTGGGTGTCGAGGACGCCGAACGCGTGTTTGAAGAGTTCGAGCAGAATCATTACGCCGGCTGGGATTTGAAGATCTACATCCGTGAATACGTCTTTCTCTACGTGGCCCATTTCGGCACCAACAAACTGCCGGCCCTGCAATTCCGCATTGCGCCTGAGGAGAGTTCCGAAGAATTGGCGAACGTCTGATGTCTTCCCTCATCACCATCGATAACGCGGCGCCGCAGGCAAAGAGCGGCCGGAAGTTGAAGACCCTGCTGCTCTTCCCGCCGGAGTGGGTGCCCACGGCTCCGTATCTGGCATTGCCGAGTCTCACGGCCGTGCTTCGGGAAAACGGGCATGAGGTCGTGCAGCGGGACATCAACATCGAAATGTACGAGTTGTTCTTCAGTGACATGTTCCTGATCTGGGTCAATGCGCGCATGGTCCAACAACACAAGGCACTCGAAGCCAAGGGCGCGGGGTTGAGTGACAAGGAGATTGACCAGAAAGCCTGTTTGGAGGAAGCCCTGGCCTTCGACGTGATGGACCTGGCCGCAAATGCCGAGGAAGCGAAACGTATCAACCGGAGCGACGATTTCTACGAAGCCGATAAACTCGAATGGGCGTTGAATGTGTTTCGTGACGTCATGCGGTACATCTCCGCGGCGTATTTTCCCGCCTCGCTCGTGTATTACCCCATGGAGAGTAATTTGGGCTACCGGCCCGGCGTCTCGAAGGAAGTCCTGGAGTGTTTGGACGACGAGCAGGTCAACGTGTATCGGGACGTGTGCCGGCAATTGGTGTTGTCCGCGATCGCCAAAGAGCGGCCCGACGTGGTCGGCGTGTCCATCGGGACGAAGATGCAAATGATCGCGGGATTCACCTTCTGCAAGATGATCAAGGAAGCGTTCCCGGAAATCCACGTCACGGTCGGGGGGAACGTGATCACGCGGCTTCAGGAAGATTTGGCGAAACAGGAGCCGTTCTTCTCGTCCGTGTTCGATTCGGCCATCATGTACGAAGGCGAGCATGCCCTGTTGTGGTTATTGGAAGCCCTGGTGGGTGATCGGGCATGGCAATCGCTGCCCAACCTGATGTACCGGGAACACGGGCACGTGCGGATCAATTCGGAGATTTATACGGAAAAGACCACGGCGCTCCCGTTGCCGGATTTTCAAGGCTTGCCTTTGGATTCGTATTTCGTGCCCACGCGTATCCTGCCGTATTTGGCGACCCGGGGCTGTTACTGGGGGAAGTGTACGTTCTGTGATCACGGGCAAGGGTACTTCGACCAGTATCGCGGCAAGCCGGCCCAGGACGTGGTCCGGGAAGTCAAGGCCCTCAAGGACCTCTATCAGGCCGACCATTTTCTCTTTGCCGATGAATCGTATCCGCCCGCGCTGTTCAAAAAGGTGTCTCAACTGCTGGTGGAAGAGCAGGTGGACATCAAGTGGACCACGTTGATCCGTTTCGAGGAGACGCTCCAGGACCCTGAAACCTGGCGGCTCGCCGCGGAGTCCGGCTGTAAGACCCTGTACTATGGGATGGAGTCGGCCAACGAGCGCGTCCTGGAACTCATGGACAAGCATGCGCGGAAGAGCGTGATCGAAAACAATTTACGGGAAGCCGCGAAGGCGGGGATCTGGAATCACGTCATGGCGTTTTACGGATTTCCTGGCGAGACCAGGGAAGAAGCCGAGGACACGCGGCAGTTCCTGATCGACAATAAATCCGAGATCCATTCGGTCGAGCTGTTTTACTTCGTGGCCTATCGTCATACCCCGATGGTCAGGAATCCTGAAAAATTCGGCATCACGATTCAGAAGCAGGATGAATACGATATGCCCCTGGATTATTATTACACGCTGAACGAACCGGGGACTCTGAGTTGCCTGGATGCCATGCAGTTGTGCGAGGAGTTTTATCAGAACGATTTTGAACCCTGGGCCGTGCGGATCAACGCCCGCGAACAGATCTTCCTCTACATTTCACGGTTCGGCACGAACCGGTTGTCGCAGATTTACGCCACCCGGCACAGTCCGGCCGACGCCGCGCCCGATACCGTGGCGGGGTTGATCACGTGGCCGGTGGCCAAAGTGGACCCCGAAGGCGGAAAAGAGGGGGAACCGGGGATGACGCGGGTGGTCAGCCATTCGACCACGTAGAGACGTGGCCCGCCCAGCCCGCCGCCTGCCCTGCCTGTCCTGAGCGTAACGGAGTGTAGTCGAAGGAAGCGTAGTCGAAGGAAGTGGAGCGAAGCGGAGCCGAAGGGCCTGTCCTGAGCGTAATCGAAGGGTCAAGAAGGCGCGTGACCGTGGTTTTCCAGATACTCCTTCAGCAGTGTATACGCGGCCTGCACTTCCTTGGTCATCGCCTCCGCCTTCTTGTACATTTGCATATACTTGGTGGGATTGTTGGTCAGGTTGGCGTACCGGTGCGGATGCCAGGTGACCAGGAGTTCCTGATACCGTTGGTGCAGGGTCGTGGCGTGCAGCGGCAGGGACAGGTTGAAGAGTTCAAGGGCCTGGGTAACAGGCTCTTCCGATGCAGGGTCTTGGTGTGCAGGTGGTGAAGGCATAAAGGATTTCGTGAACGGGGCTCAAGTGCATCGAAGTGTGGCAAACGTGCCGTGGCGGTGTCAATAAGCCGTATAGGGCCACCCCTTTGACTCCCTCTCCCTCTGGGAGAGGGTTGGGGTGAGGGTGCCGAAGGCATAGGGTGAGGGGGAATGGTCAACCGATGAGTAAACACAGACAAGGGGGACGGGGCTAGCAATGGGACGGGATCTGCCGGTCTTGGAGCCGACGCTGGTGCTGCAAGGCAAGGGGTATCGGGAAGTGTTGATCCGCGAAATGGACGCGGGAAAAATCCCCCTGAGCCTGGGGAAGAAGTGCCCGGTCGAATGCACCTTTTGCTACGAACTCGACCATTCCTATCGCGAAACCCAGGACCCGCCAAAGACCACGCAGGATGATTGGGAATTTATCCTCAATTATATCAATGCCAAGCCCACGGACCCCATGCAATTCTGGTGTTTGGGGGGGAATGAATACATGGAATGGACCGACCTGTTCCTCCACCCCAAGGCCATGGAATGGGTGGAAGATTTTCTGAAACATACCGACAAGAACATTCAGTTTTTCACGGTGGGGTTCGTCCACGTGCCGAAGATACATCAGTTGGCGGCACAGTATCCCGGGCGGATCAATTTTGAATTGTCGGTCATTACCCTGAGCCAATACCGGCAACAGATGATGCCGCATGCGCCGTCCGTGCGACACCTGATGAAAGTGCTGGACGGCCCTTCGGTGTCATCGGCAAATTTTTACGCGTTCGACGAACATACCATGTCCAAGGACGCGCAGGAGATTTCGAAAATCAATCAAAAATGCGTGTTGTGGATGGGGTGTCTTACGCCCGTGGGCGGCCTCAAGGAAGACACGGCCAATCTCATGCGTCAGGGGCGGAAGGCACTGGGTGTTGAAGCCGAACGGATTTATGACGCCGGGTTGCCGAATCTGACCACGATTCACACCGAAGCCTACGTGACGGCGTTTCTGAATCGAAAGCGTATCGTGACTGCGTTCGATTCCCTGGAACTGGAGAAAAAAGATACGGTCGTGATGGCCGGGAGCGTGCACAAGATCCTGAACATGTATCGAAAGAACCGCGCTCGATACCTGTTCGTGCCGAATGCGACGCTCGGCGGAGATTCCGATTGTACCGTGCTGCTGACGTTTGACGACATTCGTGAACGGCTGACCGGTCAGAAACGACTTCATATCCCCAAATGCATCATGGAATCGGGACGCGGGACGAATATGGATATCAAGGGAGTGACCCTGGACGAATTCAAGAACAAGACCGGAGTGACGGTCAAGGTCCTCCATAAAATCGACACCAAATTCGCCAATTCCCGACTCTACCGAAATGGGACCCTGCAAAATTTCGTAGAAGATTACGTCCGGAATCCCTGGGCTGCCGAATATGAAGCCCTCCCATGCAGCGCGTAACGTGGTGAGACCCTCCGGCGCCATCGTGCGGCAAGAGACGTCGCTTCCGGGTCCCTCCGTATGACGACTCCCACCCGATCTCTCCAGTTTTACAAGGCGGACGTCTTTGCGGAAGAGCCGTTCGGTGGCAATCCCGTCGCCGTGATTCCCGATGGGACGGATTTGACCGAGCGGGAGTTCCAGCAGATTGCCCGTGAAATGAATCTTTCCGAGACCGTCTTTGTGGTTCCGCCGACGGACCCGGCTGCGATTGCCAAACTCCGCATCTTCACCCCTACCCAGGAAATTCCTTTTGCCGGCCATCCGGTGATCGGCACCTTTTTCGTACTCGGTTCGTTACAGAGATTTCCCTTGTCGAAACCGCTGACGCGGTACCTCTTCGAATGCAACCTCGGACTCTTTCCCGTCGAGTTGCACGTGGTGGACGGGCAAGTGGAGAGCGTCGTGATGTCCCAGCCGCATCCGCAATTCCTGGGAACGGTCGATGGCATCCAGGACCTCTACGAAATCAGCCGGGCCCTGGGGATGAACAAGACCGCCATAGCGGAAACCCATCTGCCCATCGAAGTGGTGTCAACCGGCTTGCCGGTCGCCATCGTCCCGGTGAGGACCCTCACCGCGGTGAAATCGATACGAGCCGACCCGACGGCCACCAAGGACGTCTGCGATAAACTCGGCGCCAACGGGATCATGGTCTTTACGACGGTGACCGTGGAAGAATGGGCGCACGTGCATACGCGCATGTTCGCGGCCCCCATCGGCATATGGGAAGATCCGGCCACGGGCAGCGCCAGCGGCGCACTTGGCGCGTATCTCGTCAAGAACGGAGTCGTGGACGTCGGCCCGACCACCGAAATGTTCATGGAACAGGGGTATGAAATCGATCGGCCCTCACGGATCACGGTCCAGGTGTTTTCCGATGACGACGCCATTCAAGAGGTCAAGGTAGGGGGGCAAGCCGTCATGGTGGCCGAAGGCAAGCTCCTGTTCTAGCCAGAAATTGTCAGATGACGCTGTACGAATCCGACCTACTCACTGTTATTCCCTCCCCTTTGTAAGTGGGCGCATTTCCGAAGAGGGAATGCGGGTGGGGTAGATCGTTTTTGTCTCTTTCCGTCATCCTCGACATCTTTAATCGAGGATCCAGCGTCTTTACATGTCCTGGTTTTTTATAGGAGTGTAAGTCAGATTAGCGAAGTGTGACCTAACATCTCGCCCATGAAAGCCGTTACCTTTCATCAACACGGCGGTCCGGAACAGCTCACGCTTGAGGACGTTCCGCTCCCTGCTCCCGAGGCCGGGGAAGCTCTGGTCCGGGTCAAAGCCTGTGCGCTCAATCATTTGGACATTTGGATCCGCCAGGGGATACCCAATTACCCGATCCCGCTTCCGCATATTTCCGGCTGCGACGTGAGTGGCGTGGTGGAACGGATCGGGGATGGCACAGACGCGCCTTATCCGGTTGGACAACCCGTTGTCGTTTCCCCGGGCATCAGTTGTTGGCAGTGCGAGTCCTGCCTGGCCGGGAAGGATAATTTCTGCCCGACGTACCATTTACTGGGTGCCGGGGTTCACGGGGGCTATGCGGAATACGTCAAGGTCCCGGCAAGAAACCTCCTGCCGATGCCTCCCGGCTTGACCTTTGAACAAGCCGCAGCCTACCCCCTGGTGTCGGTCACGGCCTGGCACATGGTGAAAACCCTGGCGGACGTTCAACCCGGGGAAACCGTGCTGGTGATGGGCGCCGGGAGCGGCGTTGGCAGCATGGCGATCCAACTCGCCCGCCGGCTTGAGGCACGGGTGATCAGTACGGTCGGCACTGACGACAAAATCGAAAAAGCCCAAGCCATCGGTGCGGCACTGGTGATCAATCATGCCAGGGAGGACGTGACCCAACGCGTCCACGCGTTCACCGACGGCCGCGGCGTGGACGTGGTCATCGAGCATATCGGTCAGGTGGTCTGGGACCAGTGTTTGCGATCGTTGACGCGCGGGGGACGCTTGGTCACCTGCGGCGCAACGTCCGGACCTGAGAATCTCCTGGATGCGCGATACGTCTATTCCCGGCAATTGACGATCAGGGGATCCTACATGGGCACTCGCGCCGAACTCCTGGAAGCCGGCCGGTTCATCGAGGCCGGGACCGTCAAGCCGGTCGTGGATTCGGTCTTCCCGTTATCCGAAGCCCGCCAGGCACAGGAACGAATGCTCGCCCGCAAGATGTTCGGAAAAATCATCCTCGTTCCTTAAGCCCCCTCACCCCGGCCCTCTCCCGATTTCCCGTTTCATGCGGGAAATCGGGAGAGGGGGCACAGAAAATTTCCTCTCCCTTGATGGGAGAGGATAAAGGTGAGGGTGATCAGGCACTCGAAGCGGACGCATGAAGCCTGAGGCCCAGGGCACGCAGAACCTTGAGCACGGTGGCGAACTCCGGGTTGCCGTCTGGTGACAGTGCCTTGTACAGGCTCTCCCTACCCAAACCGGCTTCGGCAGCGACCGTCGTCATCCCCTTGGCTCTTGCAACGTCGCCCAACGCAGCCGCTATCAGTCCAGGATCGCCGTCTTCAAAAGCCGCTTCAAGGTAGAGAACGATGTCCTCCTCAGTCTCCAGGTCATCCGCCGCGTCCCACGGCCGGGTCTGTATCTTTGCCATTGCTGCCTCCTAGAGAATTTTTACGATTTCCTTTTTATCTCTTGAAACCCCCTATTTAGCAGACCATATGCCTCCTGCTTTGCATCGCTGTCCGGTGCATTATTAATGATTGCTTCGTAACTCACATGCTTTACCACCAGTTTCTTCAATATGGCATTTCTCGTATATTGGTCAGGGTATTTCCAGTCAGCCGTCCCTCTAACTTTCAGATTGCTACTGAGATCGCTTTGCAAAGACTGGAGCCCGGTATTCTGATTCGAGTACTCTTTAATCTTATAACCATACAAGCGGGAGTATGGACCTTTTCCCTGTACAAATACGCTTGGAGTGACGAGGGTGAAATAGAATTTTTCTGGTCTGTTTTGACCATCATCCTGGAAACTGATCAGGTTGTCGATGACACGGGCGATCTGGTTGCGGTGCAAATTGTTGGCCACACTCGTGCTAATGTCAGATTCCCATTTCATCTCGCAGAAACACACCTGCTTCCCGAAATTGGGACAATACTTTATACCATTCTTCGTGCCGTTCCTGTCCGTTATTCCCCCAAGAGCAAGGTCGAGGTGTGTATTGCTCTCGCTTTCCCTGGGAGGGTAAGGCAATGCCTCCAACCAGAGTTTCTCTATCGTCGTCGATGCTCCGCTACCGGTTAATACCTTGAACAGGTTGTTCAATCCATCGGTCACGCTCAGATAAGGCAAGACAGCCAAAAATGTCCAAACAGTCTCATCGTTCAGTTTCGTCTCACACTTATCTATTCCTTTTTTCAATTTTTCCAGATTTGCATCAGTGCAACCGATTAAGCTGCGTCTAGTCTTGATAAGACATTCGATTTTCTTGTATCTCATGTATGCCTTCGTGTTAGTAGTGAGTAGGTCGGATTGGCGGTGCGTAATCCGACACGGGCTGGCTTTGTCGTACCACGAGGCTGTCAGGTTACGCTTCGCTAACCTGACCTACAAACACTCAAGCATTACCTAATGGTATCCCAAAAGATACAAAAGTGTAAATAGACAAGTGAGACAAGTGCCTGTGAGGAACACAGAGGTGGAGGAAACGTTATTTCCGCATTTCCCCGACAATGTGCGGAAGTTCAGGAAGGATCAGGGCCTCCATGGCCAGGCGCACCGCTCCGCTCGAACCGGGAATCGAGAACAGCACGATCCCCTGATACAGGCCGGCCGTGGCACGGCTCAGCATCGCGGACGAGCCGATATCCTTGTAGGACAGGTAACGAAAGAGTTCGCCAAACCCCGTCAATCGTTTTTCCAGGAGGCCGTCAACGGCTTCAAACGTGGAGTCGCGACGGGAAATGCCGGTGCCGCCATTGATGATCAAGGCTTCGAGTCCCGGCTGTGCTCCCCATTGTTGAACGAGTTTCCGAACTTCGACCGGCTCGTCCTTCACCACGTGATAGGCGCCGATGCGATGGCCTTCTTGCGTGAGTAACTCTCGAATGAGTTGCCCGCTTTTATCGGTTTCCGGGGTCCGCGTATCACTGCACGTGATAATGCCGCACTCAATGGAAATGGGCCCGCGGGCCTTGTGTTCGGCAGGAGGGGACTGATGCCCTGGTTCATGCACGTGAGGGGTGTGAGATGCAGACATGATGGAGGTTAAAGCATCCCTAGCCTGGACTTCTCACCAGGCTCCGTCGCGAGGGTGTTGAGACGCCGCTGTGCCGGGGCGCACGGACTGGAAGACGCTGAAGGCATAGTTGACACTATGTCAAAGTGGCTTACGGGAGTACGTCCCGGCACAGCGAGGGGACCGGCGCCCGTAGCAGGAGGCTGGTGAGAAGTCCAGGCTAAGTCCAAATGGAATCGGGATTGCATTCAGCCACCGGTGTGCCTTTCTTGATGTGTTCATCCAGGATCAAGGGCACGTGTTCTTCTTTGACCTGGGAGTACCAGATGCCGTCCGGGTACACGACCACGGTGGGGCCTTGCTCACAGGGACCGAGGCAGGTGCTTCCGGTCACGAGCACTTCTCCCGGTTGAATCCCGCGTTCCATCAAACCCATGTTGAGATTCATCAGTATATTTTGAGAACCCGCTCCGCCACACGAAGGTTTCGGGTGACCGGGCGGCCTGGTGTTGGTGCACACGACGATATGATATTTGGGCTTGGGCATGACGACTCCTTTCGATAGAGTGATACGAAAATAACCTCTTGGTTCCCCTCCTTTGTAAGGAGGGGGCAGGGGAGGTAGACCCTGCGGCTAGGATTGTAAATGTTCAGTCATTCATTGACACTTTCCGCTGTCTCCTTCTGTGCCTCAGTGCCCCTCCTTTGTAAGGAGGGGCAAGGGGAGGGAAAAGAAAGCCCTTCTTTCTGGTTCCCACTTTGTGGGCAGTTCCTCATTCTGTCAACGAATGACTGAACACCTACAAGGATGACGCCCCCCCGTGCTCTATGGGCGTTCAACTCTACCCCACCTACCCTCCCCTGACAAAAAGGGGAGGAAAAGAGGAGACCGTAGGTCTGGTTAGCGTAGCGTAACCCGACAGCAGAGCTGAACAGAGTGAACGAAGCCATGGTGGGGTTATTTCCGCGGTCGAAACAGTTCCCACATGTCGAGACATTCTTCAGGCAAGCCCCAGTGCGTGACGCCTTTCCTGACGAAATCCAGGTAGTCGTCCTTGACGCGAAATTTGCCGATGGGATTGGCCGCGTGGGTGGTCACCAATTCTTTCTGCTCGTCCTCCGTCATGACGGTCACTTCCAGGTGCCGGAACGCCCCTTCCGGGACTTCCCCGTCATAGGCATCCAGGATCTTCAAATCTTCGTCGGTGAGTTCAAAGACCGCACCCCACACGCGTTCTCCCGGTGACGGGGTGACGCTGGCCAAGCCGCATCGCCACTGTGAGGAAAAGCGCGGAAAGTGAATGGTGTGGTCCGGGAGATAGGCCTTGAATAAAAACTTGTGTTCAGGGGCCCGTCTTTTCAACTGGTTCGGGTGAAGACTGTCGGCGTATATAAAGACTCGCATGCGTAATCAGCCTCTCTTTGATCATGATGACAAACACGTCTTTCTATCATACCAGCGCGTTCGTTTGTCAACATTGTGCTTGAGTGGGCCGCCTGCCTGATGGCGATAGAACAGACGGGATTGATCGGCAGTTGAATGCCTGAGGGCTGGGGGTTAGGAACGTTGACGCAGAAATCCCCAGATTTTTTCCAGCCCCATTTCAAGCAAGGTTCCCCCGGTTTCAGACGACGTGTTTTCGTCGGCATGCCGGTCCGCCCAATCCAGGGCAACAGGGAGGGGAATCAAGCGCGCCGGGCCTCCGGTCAGCTTTGCCCACATCAGACTCAAGACCGTGGCGATGCGAAACGGCACGGGGATAGGTTTGACGGCAGGTTGCGTCATGTCCTGGCACAATGCAGCCGGGGATGTCACAAGGTATTCCCGGCATGCCGCGGGGCGGAATTCATAAATGCTGCACGATTCATCTTCGAGAAAGACACATGGCAGGCGCTGGGCGTAATAGGCCTGGTTGACGGGCTCCATATCCTCGTCCGACAACTGGGTGCGGGTTTCGGATAATTGCACGAGCCGGCCAAGGAGTCCTGCCTCGTTTAAGGCGTCCTTAACCGCAGAAAGACGATGCAGAACGCGGTCGCGATGAGGTGCGGGCAATTGCTCGAATCGTTGCTTGAGAACAAAGGCTTCCGGGGGAGAAACCGGGACCATCACGCGGCAACAGGCCCCACACCCTTTTTGGCAGGAAATGGTTTGCCCGGCCCGTTGGACTTTCGTTTCTTCGAGGCTGACGGCTTCTTCCCCCAAGGAACGCATCAAGGGGACAATGTCGGACACCGGAATAAAACTTGTCGGCACGGAAATCTCGGCCTGGAGGTCGCCGGCAGGCGTGGGGAGAGAAAGGCGGAACGTGTCGAGAGGGTTCGACGAACTCGGTTGTTTCGGCATGGGTTGTCCCCACGGATAGTCGGTTTTTCACTATAGCGCGATGTTCCGGCAGGGCACAAGGCCGCTTGCCACGGTTCATGGGCATGGCTTATTCTGTGCGCGATGACGATCTTTCAAAAAATCCTGGACGGCGAGATTCCGTGTCACCGCGTCTATGAAGACGAGCACGTGCTGGCCTTCCTGGATCTCTATCCCTTATCCCACGGTCACACGCTGGTTATCCCGAAAGAACCGGCTGAAACGTTGGATCAACTGTCGGATGAATCCGCCGCCGCCATCGGTCGAGTGTTGCCGCGTCTGTGCCGTGCGGTGCGCATGGCCACGGGGATCGAACATTTCAACGTCCTGCAAAACAACGGCGCCCCGGCCCACCAGGCCGTGAATCACGTGCACTTCCACATCATTCCGAAAGAAGGCGATGGATCAGGCCTGGGCATCGGGTGGAACGCCAAGTCTCTGGACGAAGGGGCTGCGCTGGCTGCCAGGATCAGCGGCTGCCTGGAACCCTGACCTCGTGTTGACGAATCCCCTCCCGGAGTGAACGCACGTCCGTTGCGTCGATGGCCTTCTGCGATGGATCACTGGTGATGGGAACAAACCGACTGTTCATCTGAATAAAAAGCCCGTTCATGGGGAATGCATTGCCGTGACCATTCCCGTCCCCTATACTGGCCATAAACTTCCAATCCAAAATCCACAATCAAAAATCCACCATGACCGTTCCCGCCGCCTATACTGGCCATAACTCTGTTTTTGGAAAACGGAAAACATGACGGATACAGCCGTAAGCCTGATTGCGCACCCTATAGGATTCATCACCGGGGCGATTCTCTATGCCATGATTTTGGTCCTGGTGTTGCAAACGCCCCGGACGTCCGTCCCGCGAAACGTGGAAGGGGGGCAGGTTACGCCATTAAGGCGATTGTCGCTGTGGACCGCCATCCTGGGGTTGTTATGGAACGTGGGCGGGCTGGCCTCGTTTCTCCTTCCGGCCGTCGCGCCTGACTGGCTGAATCGCGTGCTTCAAGTGACGGCGTTGTCTGCCCTGGGGTTTCTGCCGGCCGTGGTGGTCCATTCCTTCCTGCAATCCGGAATGCATCAAGGGGTCAGGTGGAACCGGCACGTCCTGCTCGCGGGAGCCTATGCCTTGAGCGCCGGAGCAGCCGTGTTCAACGTGCTGGCCGTCATGCCGGGGACAATTGTCATCGCGGTCGAGGCGGTGCTGTTGCCGGCCGTGGGCTTTGTCCTGTTGCTGGTGGTCGTGCTGTCCGAGACCGTCCGGCGGCAGGGGTGGGACCACCACGCCGGGGTGGTGACGCTGGCCGCGCTGGCCGCGGCTGCCATACCATTCAGCCACCATCAATCCGGCGAATACGTATGGTGGGTGGAGTTGATCGGGCACCATGCCTCATTGCCCTTGGCCTTGGCCATTCTGTATCAGGACTTTCGTTTTGCCTTCGGAGACATCTTTTTGAAACGCGCGCTTTCACTCATTGGCTTGGTCGGCATGGCGACGGGGCTGTACGTGGGGTTGGAGGGGTTGCGTTCGGAGGAGCCGGGTCCGTTCATGGACGGAGCCCTGATCGGGTTATGGATCGGGACTGCGTTGCTCTATCCCTATTTGTCTCGAGGGGTGTCGTGGGTCGTCGATACGGTGGTCTTGCGTCGGCCGAATTACGAAAAATTTCACGACGCCGTGGCGCAGGAAATCATGAGAAGGGACACGCCGGAAGCCATTTTGGATCACTGTTGTGCGATGTTGAAATCCGTGCTTTTCACGGAAGAGATCGAATGGGCTTCCACGCGGGAACAGGAGGCCGACGATCGGCCAGGGCGTTCCGCGTCGAGGAAGCCGATTGTGACCCGTGACGCTCCCGACGTCGTTGTGGATATTCCCACGGTCGATCCTCCCTGGTATGACATAAAGATCGGGCCACTCCCGCACGGGCGGCGACTCTTATCCGATGATTTGTATCATCTGGAATCACTGGCGCATCTGGTTTCCCGTCGCATTACCGCGGTACGGGTGACGCACGAACGTTGCGTGCAAGTCTTCAGGGAACAGGAAATACAGAAATTGGCAACCGAATCGGAACTGCGGGCGTTGCGCGCGCAATTGAATCCCCATTTCCTCTTCAATGCCCTCACCACCATCGGCTATTTGATTCAGACGTCTCCGGCGAAGGCCGTTGACACGCTCATGCAATTGACCGATCTTTTACGAAGCGTGTTGATGCGGTTGGACAAAGAATTGACGACCGTCGGGCATGAAATGGATTTGATACGGGCCTACCTGGAAATCGAACGGATGCGTTTCGAGGATCGGTTGACGGTCCATATCGACGTGCCGAAGTCGGTTCGCGACGTGCTGATCCCCGCGTTGATCGTCCAACCATTGGTGGAAAACGCCGTCAAGCACGGCATTCAGCCTTCGGCATCCGGTGGACACGTGCGGATTACGGCATGGATTGAAGAAGCGTGCGATTGCCGGGAACAGAGCATCCCGTCCCGGCTGCACTTTCAAGTATGGAACACGGGAGGCGAAAGAGGATCAGCCCCCAACGAGGATGGTCGAGGAACCGGGCTGGGTCTGTCCAGTATCAGACAACGGTTGGCGCTGCACTACAGCGAGCGAGCAACCATGGATGTCAAAAGCAGTGCGGAGCAGGGAACGGCGGTGAACATCCTGATCCCTCTTGACGGTCATGAGGTGACGCACGCCACATCACTCCCACAAGGGCACGGAGTGGCATGACCATGACGTTACGCGTGATCGTGGCTGATGATGAACGTCCGGCAAGGCAATTTCTTGTAACCATGCTCCGCTCATTTGACGACGTCGATCTTGTCGGGGAAGCCAAAAGCGGCAATGAAACCATGCGATTGATTGAGCACACGCAACCCGACCTGGCCCTCCTCGACTTGCAAATGCCGGAAATGGATGGCCTGTCCATCGTCCGTTCATTGCGCCACGGGCGAATCCCGCTGGTGGCTTTTGTGACGGCGTTCGATGAGCACGCCGTCAGTGCCTTTGAAATTGAAGCGTTGGATTACCTGCTCAAACCCGTTGATCGGGACCGCCTCCGCAAAACGATCGATCGTGCCCATGAACGACTCGAACGGGATGCCTTGGCTGAGCAGGAAAGTGACAGGCAGCCCGGACCCGCTGATCGTGACGGGCCGGCACCGGCGGGGCAGTATATCGATCGATTTCCCATTCGAAAACAGGACGATATATATCTGTTACCCGTTCACCATATCGCCTCGGTGGTCTCGGAAGGGGAGTTGATGCACGTCACCACGGTTGGCAAGGAACGATATACGATGAACTATCGCTTGAAAACATTGGAATCCAAGCTGGACCCCAAGCGGTTTCTTCGAGTCGGTCGCGGGGCCCTGGTCAACGTCGAGGCCATCAGGAAGATCACTCCCATGCCGGGAGGCTCCTATCTTGTGACCTTGATGAATACGCAACAATTACGAGTGAGCCGCAGTCAATCTCGCGTGCTCCGTGGCCATCTCCTGCAAGTGTAATACGTGTTCTTCCTCCTTCTCCCGTCAGGGGCGAGGGAGTGGCTGAAATTTCCTCTCCCTTGATGGGAGAAGATAAAGGTGAGGGTGGGTTTTTGCTAGTTGTTTTGTCTTTTTCTGTCATCCCCGACATTAGTAATCGGGGATCCAGTGTCTTTGATTTTTCGTCGATGAGTAGAAAGACGCTGGATTCCTGCCTGCGCAGGAATGACAATTCGGTTTGTCGTTGATTATTATTTTCGTATCTATGCCCAGCGGTCAGGGGATGACGGTCACGTAGGTCGAGTTAGCCGAAGGCGTACCCCGACATTCCTGGCTAATCCAACCTACCCACGCGTGAAAGAAGAAACATAAAGGAGGTTTGCAAGATGAAGCACGTCCGGATGGTTCTCGTGATGGCCGGCGCCTTGCTGGTCATGAGTCCCCCGTTTGTATGGAGCCAAGTCGGTGATTCCACCCATGGCCATGTCGACGATCCCACCCATGAGTTGGATCATTCGGAGGACGAACAGGTGGCGGTCCTGGACACCGTGCACGTGCATGGACTCAAGTTGAACAAGGACCAACAGCTCGGTCCGGTCCCCAAGCACACTCCGTGGCCGACCATGCCGCCGGCGTTACAAGGACAGGCAGTCGATGAGTGGATGAAAGCCCGCATTCTCGTCAGCAAGACGGCGGAGACCACGCTCGTGGTTCTGGTACCCGCGAAAAGTCGCCTCATCAATCTGGCGGGAGTTCAAGCACTCAAACAATGGACGTTCGATCCTCAAATGAGCGGGGACGATCCCGTCGATGGAGAATTGACGGTCAGACTGCACTTCAGAACGCAGGAGAAATAGCGACGCTGTCTCATCTGTCATTCTCGATCCTCGATTACAAACGTCAAGGACAGGCTTTGATCGGGGGTCCAGTGGTTCTTGCTTTCCTCCCCTTTCTGTCATTCTCGACGCTTGTCCCCGACTCGATCGGGGATCCAGGCGATTTATGGGATCCAGTGTCTTTGCTTTTTACGCGAAGACGTGGGACGGCACCCTTCGGCTTCGCT
>MPMZ01000114.1 GCA_002238765.1 Nitrospira sp. bin75 | reverse complement strand
GGCCTGAATCCGGGAACGGGGCGAATAGGCTTGATTCGGAAACGGAGCCGGCAGTTTTGGTTTATCCGTTTCCACTGTGATGTGAACGCTGACATCGCACTGTTGCCGAAGTTGTCGCAAAAGAGCGAGATCCTCCACCACCAACGGCGTATGCGATTGAATGGCCAGAAGATCCGGCGGTCGATCGACCATGGCTTCGAGCAGTTCCCGTGTGCGCCGCAGAGTCCGTTCCTGCGGCGGATACGGCTCGGTGACGCTGGACATGAAAATCCTGACGGGCTTGGGGTCGCCGGAGGTCTTCAGCCGGTCATATTGCGTACAATAGGCTTGCACGGCTCCTTCCTTCACGTCCAGAAACCGTCCCCATGTCCGCCCCCGCACGTGATAGGGGTTCCACTGGGCATAGCAGTACACCCCGCACAGCGTGTTACCGAGCGCACAGCCCCGATACAGATTAATCGTATGGGTATACCCTTGACCCAAAAATCCACCGGTGGGATTGAGGATCGTTTTGCACGGAATGGCGGTGGGTTCCATGGGGGCGTTCACGAGGATTGATCAAAACGTAATTCACGTATACTCTAGCAGAATGGAGGATGGATGAACCACCAATGAAACGATTGTTCGTGATCATGATGCTCTTGGGGGTCTTGGCTCTATCCTCGCCGCCGGCGCAGGCCGCGGAACCTTGTCCGGTAACCCTGTCCCATCTCGGTGAAGAAATGGACGGGCTACTCAAAGGCGTGCACGTCAAGGAATTCAAACGCACGATGCGCTCCGTCCTGCAGACGTCCATCCCCGAGGCCATCGAGCGGGCCGACGGGATCAAGGAGCAAATGGCCTTTCTTCGGAAAGAAATTCAACACCAAGTCCGCGTGGAAAAAAGTGCCGACTTCATTGCCCGCGACGTCTCGAAAAATTTGGACGGGCCGTTGAAGCCTTGTAAGCGAAGGGAAAAGGGCGGGTATTGCAACACCGTGGAGCGGTACTATATGGCGAAGGCCGCCAACCTGGCGAATCGGGCGTTTCTCAAAGCACTGGAATGTTACCAGCGCCTGGGCTACCACTGAGATCCCGGCGCGCGTGCTGGCTATGACTTTGCCGGAGGATTTTCCTGATCCAAGGCGGCAATGCCGGTCAGCGCAACGGGCGGACGGTCGGGGAATTCCGCGACCAAGCTCAATTTTCCGCCCATCGCCTCCACGTAGCCACTCAACGTGGATAGCAGCAGATCGCTACGTTTTTCAAGACGGGATACGTTTTCCTGTTTGATCCCGAGTGCCTTTGCCACACGCACCTGCGTCTGTTTCCGCGCCTTGCGCAGGTCTTGTAGAGACATCTCTTCGGCAATCAGCGCCTTCGCCCGCTTCTCCACTTGCTTCCGACGCGCCGTGGGGAGCCGGTTTATTCTTTCCGTCAGGGTCGTCATCCTGATCTCCTTGTGTTTTTCAGTCGGTCGAGATGCGTCTCAAACCTTGCATCCGCCTTCTCGATCAATCGTCTGTAAAAACGTCTTTCGCTGACGCCCGATTTGTCACCGGCCACAAGCAGGATGGCCTTCCGCCGGGGATCAAAGGCAAAGGCGACTCGCCATACGCCATCATTGGCTTGAAAACGAAGTTCCTTCATGTTGGCGTGACGCGATCCATTCAGGGTATCCACCCGCGGGCGGGCCAAAGCCGGACCGAATGCCTCCAGAAGCTTCGCCTGTGCAAGGAGTTCATCCTGCACCGTAGTGGGCAGCGTATCGAATTCCGGGTCGAAGGCCAGGTCGAAACGAACTTCCCACGCCATGACTTAATTATGATCTAAACAGCATATGCCGTCAAGGGCATTCATTTTGCGGAACGCCTACTCGCCCATATTGTGAAAATATCTCCGGCAACATGACTCCCGACAGGTTCCATCGTACGCACCCATCTGGGGAATCCCAGGCCTTTGTGAAGTTTTTCTCCCTTACGACGAGGGAACTTGTTGCGGCCGGGCTTGC
>MPMZ01000113.1 GCA_002238765.1 Nitrospira sp. bin75 | reverse complement strand
ATACGGACTCTTTCAAGGACAACGCATCAAACTCGGCACCGATACCGACCTTCACTCACTACGCTTCGAAGATCGCTTGCGCGTCCGCGCCCTGCCGGGCAATCTCGATCCGGACAGGGACGCGCACAACTGTCAATTCCGTCCTCCCTTTCCCGAGGAAGACCATCAATCGCCCGGGAATTACTCAGGTAAAGGCCACCAACTCCTTTACCTGTACGACACCAAAGGCTATTATCACTACTACTCCCCTAATTCCCTCGAACCACCCGGCCGGGTTCAGGCTCACACAGAACATGGCCTCCTGCTCAATATCACCTGTCATCATGGCACCAAGCTCCCCTCATCGACTGAGGACATCCGCATCGCCTGGAACGGACGTTCTCCCCATCTCGCCCTAGAATCCCTCCGGTGCCGGCGTCACCCAACAAAACACGGTGCCCTCACGCTGACGCCTGTCATCACCTGCCTCGCCTGCCATGAAACCTGGTATATGACATGGGATGAACTCCTTCCCTATGTCCACGGCCTGTTGAAAGAGCGGCTCACCTGTTACGCTCAATGGGATGGCTACGGCGCTGGATCGGTCTTCGCGCCGCCCGCCATGGAAACTGCCTAAAATGGAGATCCTCCTAACCCAAGACGATATCGATCGCGGCGTCCGCAAGAACCACCGCGCCTGTCCATTTGCCAGGGCCTTCCGGCGCGTCTTTCCCAATGCTGACGATATCGAAGTCTGGCTTTATGACGTCACCGTCCGTCACGGACTCACCGTCACCAGATATCGCCCCGATGACGACGAATTGTCTCTCCTACTCGACGGCTACGACGCCGGCCACAAATTCATCGCTCCCGGCCGGTACGTCTTCACTCAAATCGACGAATCCACCATCAATCTCTAACTCTCTCCTGTTCGCGTTCCTGGCCCTTTTCCCGGGTGAAGGGCCAGGCGCTCACTCACTGACAGAAGGAGAAGACTCTTATGCCACCCACGCTCACCGTCACTGAATCCCAGCTATTCCATCAGACTATCGTCCGACTCAAAGAGGGTTGGACCAAAACCTTCTATGCCCGAAATAAAGCCGGGCTGAAAGTCTCCCCCACCTCCTCCGAAGCCGTCTGCTGGTGCCTCCGTGGCGCCATGACTCGCGCGTTCTTCGACCTCACCCGCATCGAGCCCCTTCACCTCTCGCACACTCACAAACTTCGCCGGCCGCTTCAACAGATCCGAATGTACGTCGAAACGGTCGTTGAAGAGCTCATCGGGAGCCCTGACGTCGTGGCCTGCAACGATGACTACCTCGACTACGTCCAGGAAGCCATCGCCATTGTCGAACGCGCCGATCGGCAATTCCATTCGACATAAACCACAGACCTCTTCCGGCCGCGGGATCCGGACACCGGATCGGCGGCCGTGTTGACTCACCTCCTCGCAAGGAGCACCGCGCATGAAACACATCAAAACCACATTGCAACCCCCTCACCTCCTCAACCGACAAGACCTCGATCGGATGAAAGAAGCCCGTCACATCACCACAGAGCATTTTGACTCCTACTGGGATCACACCGAATGCAGCGTCGTCTACACGGACACGCACGACGAGCCTCACACCATCGGTGAGCTCTACCGTGACCACAACGACGCGCTCTGGACCTTTAATGGCAAAGGATTGGGCGGGGAAAACCTTGCCACCGGGACGACACCCAGGGCGGCCGTCCTGGCCGCGCTCAACATTTGGGAAAATGACCTGGTTCTTTCCGGAATCAAGAATAAGAACCAGGCCGCGCGTCCGGCATCAGAACAGCTTCATCACATCCAAGCCCTACAGCGGCGCTGGGAGGCTCAGAACCACCTCGACGACAAAGACCGGCACATGCAGGACCATGAATACCTCGCCGAAATCGGCCTGATCCTCCGACAATCCGCGTAAGCCCCTCGACGGCAGGGCTCCGCACCCTGAGCCCTGCCGTCTTTTCCTCGTGTCTATCATGTGAAAAAGTTGGCTCGCGTATGAGGGCGACACGATCTGTTCATGTGGAGACACGAAGCGATCAGGTTCGACTAGGATACGAGCGGTCCATGAGGTGACGGTCCTCGAAGG
>MPMZ01000028.1 GCA_002238765.1 Nitrospira sp. bin75 | reverse complement strand
GAATCCGATTCGACCCGATGATGGAAGGGAATTTGCAGACATATTGGTAACGACATCCCAAAAACTATACTTGATTCAGGTAAAAGATAGTCCAAACACAGAGGCGGTGCTTGACCGTTCCATTGATCGGAAAAAAGCGACTGCCCTTTCGCATTTGAAAAAGGCAGTAGCACAAATGCGCGGTTCTATTTCTTATACACGATCGTGTGTTCCCTTAGAAATCGTAGTTGACAACGAGCGACATGAAATCCCTCTTGGTAATCGCGACGTGATTGGCCTTATTATTATCAAAGAGCTATTCAGTGATGAATTCGCGGTTTATAGTCCACTTGCCTTTCAATTGTTTAGTGAAACAGGCGTACCATGCTTAATTTTGGATTACCCACAATTTCACGCGTACACGTTGAATCGTCGAACCGAGGAGAGTTTTATCCAGACCTTCGAACAAGTTTTTGCTGTTGCTTTGAAAGAGAAAGAGTTTCCGCGTCTTCGATTTTGGACGCAACTTATGCCTAAGTGATGAATCATTGTGAACGATTTCTGGTTCTTCATTAGGCACGTGCTCGCCTGAACTCGCACCCAGTGCGTGATCAAACCCGGCCCAGTTGAATGTGCACCGTCTTTCATCACACCGCCTGCGGTTGGTAGCGATCCACCTTGATGCGATCTTCGCTCCTGCGCGCCTGTGCCAGATTGTATGTTGTCTGACGGCGTAGCCAGAACTCGGCGTTAGACCACCCGGCTTTCTCCAGCCGAATAGCCATCTCAGGTGAAATGGCCGCGTGGCCGTTTAGCACGCGAGAAAGCGTGTGGCGGGCTATGCCCAAGACCTTTGCCGCCTCGGTGACGTTCAGATCCAGGGGATCGAGACAGTTCTTCTTGATGCTGTAGCCAGGATGCGGCGGATCCTTCATAGCCATGGGGTCTCCTTTATTTTAGTGATAATCAATCAAGTCGACATCGTATGCATCACATTCTTCAAGGCGGAAGATGATCCGCCAATTGGCGGAGATCGAGATACTCCAGAATCCTTTCCAAATACCTTTCAGCGGGTGGAGTTCATACCCTGGGAGTCCTAGGTCTGAGGGCTTGCTGGCTGCATCAAGGTCCGCTAGAGCGAGTGCGATTCGCTCTGCTTGGTCAGCACGTACTTTGCTGGGATCTCCGTACTCATACAACCGTTTGAGTCCCCGATGTCGAATCGTTCGAATCATAAGAAACTGTACTGTGTTCCGGTACGAGTATCAAGTGGGATTGTCGGGTTAGGGGAGGGGTCAGGGGATCAGCGCGGACAGGGTTTGGACGAGTTCCTGGGCTCTTTTGACGCCGCGGGTGGTGAGACGATAGCGGCTGCCTTTTCCGGTGCCGGAACGTAGAACCAGCCTGGCTTTCAGATACGGGGCCAGTTCCCGGTCTAGGCGGTAGTCGTCTAAGCCTGCGGATTTGAGCCCCTGATTCAGAAGCAGCGCGGATATCTGATTTAGCCCTCGAAGTTCGCGATATCCCAATAAGAGTAGCAGGACCGTATCGGCTATTCTCGTCGGGCCATCCGGGAGGACCGTACTCTTCACCCGTTGGGTTCGGTCGTTCCACACCAACAATTTCTGAAAAGATTTGGTCTGGGAATTTAAAGGTTCAACTGTCTTCTTTTCCGGCAGGGGAGGTGTTTTCGATGCACGTTGTGACGGAATATCAATTTTCTCCCGTGACCTGGACGCAACAGGTTTTTGTGTCACGTCTTCAAGGAGTTGCTTGAATGCCTCGTATTGCTCGTTGAGGAAATCCCGGGAGCCTTCGGCTTCAAGCTCATAATCAGAGGCTTTTACACGAAGTTTTAATTTATCCATCATGTTTCTTGTGGCTGACATTAAATTGACATTAATCCCAGTAAATATGACATAAATTGAAATAATGTCAATATAGTGACGGTAAGTTGACGCTATATTCACATACAAAAACAAGCTGTTTCAGCTCTTTCTGCAATCTTTTTGAGTTTTGGGCGTGAATCGCACGGACAGCATTCTGCCTTTGCAATACGGTCTGGACCGTTCCGGGACGTGGACCGTGCAGGGAATGAAGTCTGAGTTAGAGTGCAGGAAAAAGAAATATGGTGCCGAGGGGCAGAATCGAACTGCCGACACCAGCCTTTTCAGGGCTGTGCTCTGCCAACTGAGCTACCTCGGCACAAGGTGAGATCGCGATGGAGGAGGCGGAAATTGTATGGTTGCTGAAGTAACAGCGGCACCATGTGTAGCAGGATTGCATGCGGAAAATCAAGGAAATGGTTTCACCTGTCTTGACCGGATTCATGACGCGTGGGTATTCTCGATTTGAGATCAAATTTTTATATTGTAAAGGCTGGAGAACATGAGCACTAAAGAAACCCAAGAAGAACTGAACGAAGAAGAGATAGACGAGTCGACGGAACCCGTTGATAGTCCCGAGGAAGAGATCGTCGAAGAAGAGATTGTCGATACCCCGACGTATCTTCGTGCGCTTTTGGAACGGGCACGAGCCGCCGCTCCCCAACTGAGTCGGCTGCAGGCATCGGTCAAGAATGAGGCTCTGGTGGCCATGGCCGAAGGGTTGGAAGAAGCCACGGACACGCTCCTGGAAGAAAACGAGAAAGATCTTGAAGCCTTTGACACGAGTAATGGCCGGGAGGCCATGGCTGACCGCCTTCGACTGACTCCCGAGCGCGTGCAGGACATGGCGGACGGGCTGCGGCAAATTGCCAAGTTACGCGATCCCGTTGGTCAATCATCAGGCATGCAGGAACGGCCCAATGGCATGAAGGTTGGACGAATCCGCGTGCCTATCGGAGTTATCGGGATCATTTACGAATCCCGCCCGAACGTCACGGCCGATGCCGCGGCACTGTGTCTCAAATCCGGGAACGTCTGCGTGCTTCGAGGCGGGTCGGAAGCCATTCATTCCAATATGGCCATTGCCCGCGTGTTATCCGAAGCCGGTCAAAAAGCCGGTATTCCCGAAGGGGCTATTTCCCTGGTCGAACGCACCGAACGGGAGGCGGTACTGGAACTGCTGAAGCAGGATCAATTCGTCGATTTGATTATTCCACGGGGCGGGGAGTCACTGATGCAACTCGTAACCGAAAACTCGACCATCCCGGTGATCAAGCATGATAAAGGCGTCTGCCACACCTATATCGATGCCGATGCTGATCTCAAGATGGCTGAAGCCATTAGTGTCAACGCCAAGGTTCAACGGCCCTCCACGTGCAATGCCATGGAGACCTTATTGGTTCATAACAACATTGCCAGAACTTTCTTGCCGAAGGCGGGTAAGGCCCTGACCGAGGCCAACGTGGAAATACGCGGCTGTGAAAAAACCCGTCAATATATTCCCGAGGCCCAAAGCGTGACGGAAGAGGATTATGGTCAGGAGTTTCTCGCCCTGACCTTGGCCGTCAAAGTGGTGAAGGATATGGATGAGGCCATGGATCACATCCGGACGTATGGGTCCCGGCATACCGAAGTCATCGTGACCAAGGACTACGGACGTGCCATGAGGTTCCTGCAGGAAGTCGATGCCGGGGCCGTGATGGTCAATGCCTCGTCACGCCTCAATGACGGCTATCAATTCGGCTTGGGTGCGGAAATAGGCATCAGCACGACGCGGATTCATGCTCGAGGCCCCATGGGGCTCGAAGATCTGACCTGCTCCAAATATGTTGTGTATGGCTCGGGACAGGTTCGTGAGTGAGCGTCACGTTTTCATTGGAGTATCTTGACTTGGACTCACACTGAGATTTGAGGCCAATTTTGCCAAGTTTATACGCTCAAGTGTTAAGGCCAAAATGTTAAGATGGGTTGAGTAAACTGTCCTCAGAATTCCCGCGTCAACCTAAGGAGCATCAGTCCTGTGGATAGCATTACACTTGAAAATTTCCGCTGCTTTCGGGAAGAGCAGACCGCACGTCTAGCACCCTTGACCCTGCTCGTGGGCGAGAACAGCACCGGCAAAACTTCTTTCATGGCGATGATCCGAGCACTGTGGGATATTGCATGTCAGGGGCTCATCCCTGATTTCAAGGAGGATCCGTATGATCTCGGCAGTTTTGACGAAATCGCTCACCATCGAGGTGGAAGAGGTGGTCGAGCGGATAGGTTTGATGCTGTATTTGGTTATGCATACAGGGGCAGAGGAGAAATGGATGTTCACCATCGCTTCAGGGTTACGTTCGGAAAGAAAGGAACTGTGCCGGTTCCTGTAAGAATACATCTATCCCACAACGAAGATGCCTGGGTTGAATTTCAAGAGAAAGACCAGTCTCAGCAGGTTGGCCTTGGTACACCAAACGGCGCGTGGCAGTGGGAAGTGCCTGTTGCCATCAGTACGCTTGGAGAAGCTCACTCGATATCATCTATTTTTTTCCTTCTATTAGAGTTAAGGCATTTGACACAAAGTAGAAAGAAAGACGGTGAATTTAAGTTTTTGTCATTAGGTTAATCTACTCAACCAACAGATGAAGATTGGAAACTCTTTGATGAGATTGTCAGAATTAGGATGCCGATGTTTGGCGATACAACATGGCGCCCATATGCCAGCGCTCCAGTCCGTTCAAAACCGCATAGGACCTACGATCCTTCTCGCCCGACACGGGATTCAGTTGGCGATTACATTCCCATGTATCTCGCCAACGTGCATTTTCAGAACAAGCAACAATGGAAAGCACTAAAGGTTTCGCTTGAGAAATTTGGGCAGTCAGCCGGTCTTTTCGATGAAATATCGGTTAAGCCTCTGGGGCAAAAAGAGAGTGGGCCATTTCAAGTGCAGGTCAGAAAATTTGGGAGCAAATCGATGGGGCTACATCGTAACCTGATTGATGTTGGCTATGGCGTCAGCCAAGTGTTGCCTGTTGTGACTGAGTTGCTACGCCAGGATGTACCACCCATGTTTTTATTACAGCAACCGGAAGTACATCTTCATCCCAGTGCCCAGGCAGCTCTGGGCAGCCTGTTTTGTCAAACTGCCAATTCGGAGTGTCAATTGGTAGTCGAGACCCATAGTGACCACCTGCTTGACCGGGTGCGTATGGATGTTCGCGATGGCAAGACAAAATTAAAACCCGATGACGTTTCTATTCTATTCTTCGAGCGTGGCGACTTGGATGTTCGTATTCATTCTCTGCGACTGGATAAAGAGGGCAATGTCCTGAATGCACCGCAGAGCTACCGAAAATTCTTCATGGACGAGACGGAAAGGTCGTTGGGACTCTTCTAGTGTGTGCAATTCTCGACAATAATGTAGTACATCAGGTATTCGGAACCAATTGCCCGGCGGCTGGTAAAGAGTTCTTCAAGTGGATCAACTCAGGAAGCGGACAACTGGTCGTCGGCGGTAAGTTATCGAAAGAACTTAAAGATCAACGCTTCAAAAATTAGTTCGGAGAAGCAATTAAATCAGGGCGGGCAAAACGCTTCAATGATCAAGAAATCAACGATAGGACCGCACGGTTAGCAGAGAGCGGCACCTGTAAATCAGATGATCCGCACATAATTGCGTTGGCCCAGGTCAGTCAAGCCCGTTTACTGTATTCAAATGATCATGACTTGCAGCAGGATTTCACAAACAAGGCACTAATCGACAAGCCACGGGGAAAAGTATATTCAACGAGGATCACTAAAAACTTCTAGGACAAGCATAGGAGGCTACTTGGAATGAGAAATCTATGCATGAGTGACGACCCGACCGACCAGTCATAAAAATCCACGATCTCATTGATCTGGCGATCAATGAGATGTAAGCAATAACTGGTAGGCTCAAACCTGCCGTCTTCGTCAGTTCCTACCTAAAACTCGAATTGCCACCCCGCCAAGAAGCGTACTGCCGGGTCCACGTTCGCATTATGGCCCGGGTTGTGCATCCAAGCCGCATCGAAACGCAATTCGCCATTGACCAGCGGGTAATACCATTGCGCCGAAACATCGATCTGCCGGCCGGACGGTGCAACCGAAGCCGATACCGATTGTCGCAGCACGGCTCCGTCCTTGGTGCGGCCGGTCGGAACGGAGAGGGCGGCCCGGCCTCCTTCCACGCGCAAAGGCTGTGAGAGCACGATGCGGAACAAGCCACCGTTTGCCAATTGACGCGTGGCGTTGAAGGCAAAGGCGCTGGTGGTCAAGGAGGACATACGGGTTATGATGCCGCCGCGAACCTGCGGGTGTGCCTTGCCGATCTCGGCATCTGCGGCAAGGTGCCAGCGGCCGATCTCGAAACTTGTCTCAAGACCCGTCACAGCGGCATCTGCCGAGAGTTGCCCAAACGCACCGGTTGCCATAGTCCCCAACATGGTGGCCTGCTCGGCCAGCCAACCGGCGCGGAAGCCGACCGGCACGTCAAACGGCCGCCACGCGAGCGCAACTCCCGAGGTCGGCGATCTGCCCGCAAACCCGGACGCGGTAAATGTCGAGAACGACATGCCGTTGGACCCGGTGAAGGTCAACGTCGTGGCGTTGTCCGCCAATGTAAAGTGCCCACCGTTGGCACCGGCGGGTCTCTCCCTGTAGCCGAATCGCAGCATCCCATACCCCAGATCCTGTTCGATCGAACCACCGGCTCGGGCCGGCGTGAACGTCATCAGTCGGCCGGCAGTGTGTCGCGTGATGGGGGACTGCGCCGTCAACTCGCGAAGCCGTATCAATGAAGATGGTCCGCGGGTCGCACCGGTGAAACCGGAAAGTTTGAACCAGAACGGGGCCCCCAGACTGTCGAACGCGGCAATTTCCTGACCCGCCAGTGCCTGTCCCAGTCCGTCGCCGAGTGCGCCGCCGAGCCGGAGGCCGGTCGATTGAATATTGACTCCGGGACTGCCGACCGTGTTGCCGAGGGCGATATCTGTCACGCCCACGGGAGCCGCTGCCGACCCGAGATCAAGCATGCCCTGTCCGTAGATTGCTCTATTCGCGTACCTGCCGCTCTTGTCAGCGGTGGCGAAAAGCCGGGTCACCAGTGCCGTGTTTGACAGTTGATCGCGAAAAAGTTGTTTCATCACCGCCAGCGAGCCGGAGACCATCGGTGCGGCCAAGGACGTGCCGTTGCTCGTGCCGGTTACCCGTCTTCCGGGGATGCCGTTGTTGGGGCCGAAATAGGCCACCGAAACATTGACACCGGGTGCCGCGAGGCACCACTCGGCGGCGATGCCGCAGCGATTGGAAAACTTGGCAATGTCGCCGTTCCGGTCCACGGCGGCGACGGCAAGGGAATGCCCTTGCAATTCCGCAATTCGCGCGACCATGCCGGCGTATATCTCAGGCGAATCCGCATCAAGCATATTATCCATTCGATTGCAATTGACAGTTCCCGGCGTACAAGCCCGGTCATTCGCATTGCCTGCGGCCCAGACAAGGATCGTTTTGTCTTGAACGCCTGTCTGTGCCAAGGCGGCAATGGTTTGACCAAAATCGAAACGGATGTCTTGTTCGGTGTAGTCCTTGATAAGGCCCGGTGTCGTAAAACTCAAATTCAGAATGTCCATGCTTTGTCTCAAGACGTACTGATAGAGCATGGCATCTTCTGCATCGGCACTTCCCAAGGAGCCCGGTGCCGTCGGTCCATAGAGAGTCCCCGGCGGCGGCGGATCTGCCAACGGAATCGCGAACATCTGCAAGTCGGCGCCCCAGGCGACACCGTGAAAGCCATTCGCGTGCTCCGTGGGCTGCGCCCCGATGACACTGGCAACCGCCGTACCGTGAGAAAATTTCCCGCCCCGTTCATCAAACGCCCCGGCGCGGAATTCTTCCGATATGGTTGCGCCTGCGAATAAGGGATGCTCCGTATCAATGCCCGTATCGATCAAGCCGACGGTCACTCCTTTACCCGGCTCCACGGTTGCGCCTTCGGCCAGTTCGAGGTGGGCATAGGCTTGATCCGCATTGATGGCACCCAGTCCTCGTTGATTGGAAAAATCCGTCGAGTCCCCGTGGGTCTGCCTGAGCCTTTCCACTTCCTGACTGTATCGTGATGACGAAATGCACCCGAAGTCGGAAGTCTGGATGCATGGGTCGGTCGGCATCATGGGACTGGGACCGGCGTTGCCCCCGCCGCCTCCTCCGCCGCAACCGGACAACGCCGCGGTACAAGCCGCCACGAAACAGAAGAAAAGTCTTTTCGTATTCACCGTTTGTTCTTTCGCTATGACCGAATGATGAAGTGAATAAGGAGCCCTGGAAATCCACCTACTCTTAAGCGTCAGAGAATCGTGAGTCAAGTACCCATGTGAATAACTGTCAAGTCAGGTGAAAGGCTCGACATCTGCACGGCCCTCTGACAAAAGACAGACACTCATTGAAGCCCGCAGTTCGCAAACCGAAATAGTCGCTTTCCCATGTTGTCTTCGTTATGATGTGAAGGGTATTTCCACGATTGTTCATACAACAGGTATTTTCGCGCGAGTCGGAATTTGAAAGCCAATTCCGGGATTTTTTCCTCCATTCTTCACAATCCGTCGAGTTTCGGGCTGAAAGGCAACAAAGCCCTGGTTGCGAACGCTTCACCGGAGAGCATGACGTGCAAGGAACTCGCTGCCGGCCACGTGGTGGTGTACGGCCCGCTGGGCCGGCGAATTCTGATGGCCGATCCCGACGGTCACCCGCTGCATGAATGTGAGTGGGACGAACGCGCCGACGGCATGGTCCACCTGGTGTCGGCCCGGTTCTACCTGGACTGGGGACAATGGGTGGGCCTGAAGCCCGGCGGGTTGGTGAACGCCATGAATCTGGATCTGACGACTCGCCCCGATTGGCAAAGCCTGACCCGGCAGGACCTCCGCATGATGGCTTCCCGGGCCATGGGTGTGGCCGTGGAAGAAGTGGAGTTCTTCTATGCCGATGACGATCTGGTGCTCGATCAGGCAGGGCAAGCCACGATCCGTCAACGGAAGGACGCGTTCTATGTGATGGAGGATGGCACCTGGGACCGGGCGTGGTTCATGTCCTGCATGAGTGCCATGCATTGGGCAGCCATTGATTACTTGCCGGTTGTGGAATTGTTCAAGTCATTGTTGCCCGGGACAGGCAGCGCCGCATTTGAACTGATCCGCGGGCTGTATGACGATCAGAACCCGCATGCGCCGCGTGCCCTGCAATACCGTGGCATTCCAACGTACCCGTCGGCGGCGGCCTTCGGGCTGTTCAGCAATTTTTTTACGGCTGCGCACCGGGGCGGAGAGAATCCTTTTACCGTTTTCATGGACCCGCCCAGGTCGCACGAGGTCGATTGGCTGCCGAATCCGCATCCGCCCGTGCGCTACGTGGACACGGACCACCGGATTTGCCTGACGGTCAAACAGGGTCACGTGCTCAAGGTAACCAAACCGGATGACGCCGCCGGTCTCCCGTATGTGCCACCGGATCAACACGGGTTCGCTCCGGGCGGGAAACGTATTGCCGTGGACTCCGATCGCCTGTTTTTGTCTGACCACCGGACCTCGCACGAGATTGCTCAACGGCCAAGCTGGGGCGTCACGCATCGCTTGGAACAGCAGGCGGGCAATCAGACGGCTGCGGGCAAGGAAACTTCCTGGGAAGGGTTTTTCCCTGACGGCGTACCCGCGGTTTCGCCACGGGAGGCATACTCGGCCGTGCTGCTCTATCCGGAAGATGAATCGCCCATCGGTGACTTGGCGAGCCAACCCTTTGTGGCTGATTTCTTGAACGATTTCATCGAGCAGGATCAACGCCTGGCCGTCCAAGTCGGGCAAGCCGGCGAAATCCTCATTCATGGGTTTGACGGAGTCATCGGCACCTTGTTGGCTTTCGACCGGCCCCGATCCACGACCATCGTCTATTCACGTATGGCCTATGCTCAAAAACATGCACAGGCGGCATGGAACCGGTTGGCCAGGAAGAACCGGCCGGACTGGCAAGAAGCGTATCGTTTCATGGTTGAAGAGGCATTCGAGTACGGCGTGTCCACGTACGATGTCATATACGCTTGGCTGCCGTTTGCCTCGTATGATGACACGGCAACATTACAGGACCACCTGTCGCGGATCAGTGCGGCGCTGTGTCCCAACGCATTGGCGTTTCTTGCCGGGCCGGACTCGCTTTCTTCCATGGTCTCGGGGGTTCCGTTGGAAATCGTGTTCGGGGACCTTGTTGAAAATGTTCAGCCTTTCCGCATGCACAAGTCGATTCTGCCAAAAGCGACGTTGAATCCTCGCCTGTCCGTTTGGATCCTGAAAAGATCGTAACCCTGGGCTACAAAGACAACAGAAACGACCCTGGATCCCCGATCGGGGTCGGGGATGACAGACAAATACAATAGAAAGCAGAAAGCATCATTTCCCGGCGCCTGCGGGCGTGGCTGCGCCCCGGTCCCGAAAATTCTATTCAGGGGCGAGGACTGTCTGAGCGTCCTTCGACTTCGCTCTCGCTACGCTCAGGATGAACGGGGGAGAAGCCGTCGGTCCTGAGCAACGCGAAGGAACCTCGTCGTGTGGGGGCGAAACCCCACAAAGAATTCTTTTCTGTGATCCCAACACTTGATCGAGTCAAGAACAGGCTCTGAGGAGGAGTGGCGGACTTCGACAAGCTCTTGACTAAACCCTTCGGACCTTTTAAGATAATTCCACCTTTAATGCTCATCCCGTGAGGTGAGGAAGGAGTTCAGTCATGTTCACGTGCTCGGGCAAAGATTGCCTTTCATTCGTTTAACCTTCTTCTCGTTTCGAGGGGAAGGTTTTTTTTGCGCTCTTGAACGTCATGGAACCGATGCCTCCGAAACACCACCAAGAATCCGTCATCATGGACAGCCACGAAATGACGCGTGCCCTGACCAGGATCGCCCATGAAATTTTGGAGCGGAACAAGGGTTGCCGCGACGTCGGCCTGGTCGGCATCCGAACCGGCGGGGTGTATCTGGCCCAACGACTCAAACGCCTGATTGCACAAATCGAGCAAACGGAGGTTGTGTTAGGGGAACTGGATATTACGCTCTATCGGGATGATTTGAGCATCCGCAAAGATCAACCCGTGCTCAAGAAAACGGACATCCCTTTTCATATTTCGGACATCAGGATTATCCTGGTCGATGATGTATTGTTCACCGGTAGAACCATTCGCGCGGCCATGGATGGACTCACGGATTTGGGCCGGCCGGCTGAGATTCAATTAGCGGTCTTGATTGACCGTGGGCACCGGCAACTTCCCATTCGAGCGAATTACGTGGGGAAAAATATTCCCACGGCAAAAGACGAAAATATTCGAGTATTACTTGAAGAATTGGGCGAGGAAGATCGTGTAGCCAAGCTCATCAACGTGGGGACTGCGGCATGAGCTTCAAGCGGAAAGATCTCCTGGGTCTTGCCTCACTGTCGCCTGAAGAAATGGCGCTGATCCTGGAGGCGGCGGAACCCTTTAAGGAAGTGAGCGGCCGGGAGATCAAGAAAGTTCCGGCTCTGCGCGGCAAAACCGTGGTGAATTTGTTTTTTGAGCCCAGCACAAGGACCCGCACGTCGTTTGAGTTGGCTGCCAAACGCTTAAGCGCCGACGTGGTGAATTTTTCGCCGTCCTCGAGCAGCGTGGTGAAGGGGGAAACGTTGCTCGATACCGCGAGAAATATCGAGTTCATGCAGGCCGATATTCTCGTGCTCCGGCACTCGTCGGCGGGAGCCGCGGAGATCCTGGCCAAGAACAGCCGGTTGTCCGTCATCAATGCCGGTGATGGCTGGCATGAGCACCCCACGCAAGCCCTGTCGGACTTGCTGACGATTAAGGAAAAGAAAGGGCAGGTTCGCGATTTGCGCGTGGCGATCGTTGGAGATCTGGCTCACAGCCGGGTGGCACGATCCAATATTCACGCGTTGACGAAAATGGGAGCGAACGTGCGCGCAGTCGGGCCTCCGACCATGATTCCCCTGTCTCTCCAGCGGCTTGGGGTTGAGGTCTTTCACGATTTTGACAAAGCGATTGCCGGGGTTGACGTGGTCATCACGTTGCGACTCCAACTCGAACGACAAGGCCGCTCATTGTTTCCTTCCATCAGGGAATACGCCCGGTTGTACGGCCTGACCGCGGAACGTGTGCAACGGGCAGCCCAAGACGTGTTGGTCATGCATCCCGGTCCGGTGAATCGAGGCGTGGAAATCGCCCATGACGTGGTTGACAGCGGTTCCGCCGTGATTCTGGACCAGGTGGCAAACGGGGTGGCCGTGCGAATGGGACTCATGTATCTGCTGGCACAACGAAATTGAGCGGGATTGGCATGAATATAGTCAACAACACCCGGTATCTATCATTCCCCCTCACCCCAACCCCCTTCGACAAGCTTCCTTCGACTTCGCGCGGCTACGCTCAGGACAGGCTCTCCCGCAAGGGGCGAGGGAGTGTGTGGAATTTCCTCTCCCTTGATGGGAGAGGATGAAGGTGAGGGTGATAAGTCTTGCAGGTTGGGTTGGCCCTGAGCCCTTCGGCAAGCTCAGGACAGGCTTGTCGAAGGGCGTAACCCGACGGGATGGCGGTAAACCAGCATGGCGAATGACATCAAGATTCTGATCGCCGGAGGGCAGGTTGTCGATCCCGGTCAATGGAACGGCATCGCCGACGTGCTGATCGAAGAGGGAAAAATCAGCGCCGTGGAGCCGGACCTGCAACAAAAGTTGCAAGGGGTCAAGGCGCTGACGACGATTGACGCAACAGGGTTGATCGTGTGTCCCGGGTTCGTGGATTTGCACGTCCACTTCCGGGAGCCGGGATTCGAACACAAGGAAACGATCGCCACGGGAAGCGCGGCGGCCGTGGCCGGCGGCTTCACCTCGGTGTGTTGTATGCCGAATACCCAGCCCGTCAACGATTCCCGGTCCGTCACGGAATTTATTCTGGCCCAGGCCGCGGCTGCCGGGAAAGCCAGGGTCTTTCCCATCGGGGCCATTACCAAAGGCTCGAAAGGGGAGGAATTGGCGGAGATCGGGGAATTGTTCGATGCCGGTTGCGTGGCCGTTTCCGACGACGGCGTTCCGGTCATGAACAGTCTGGTCATGCGCCGGGCCATGGAATATGCCTCGGCCTTTCATCTTCCGGTTATCGATCACTGCGAAGATTCGCAGCTTTCACGCGGCGGCAGCATGCATGAAGGCGCGGTGTCGACAGAACTGGGCATTCCCGGGATCCCGAAAGCCGCGGAAGAAGTCATGGTGGCCAGGAATATTTCCCTGGCCGAGTTGACCGGCGCCAGGTTGCATTTGCCTCACGTCAGTACGGTGGGATCGGTTCGGATGGTGAGGGAAGCCAAAGCGCGAGGGGTGCCCGTCACCGCCGAAGCCTGTCCCCACCATTTTTCGTTGACGGATGAAGCCGTTCGATCCTATGACTCCAATGCCAAAATGAATCCTCCGTTGCGGACCGACGAGGACGTGCAGGCCATCAAGGAAGGGTTGCGCGATCACACCATCGACATCGTGGCCACCGATCATGCGCCCCATGCCGTTCAGGAGAAACTCTTGGAATTCGACGCCGCTCCGTTTGGCATCATCGGTTTGGAAACGGCGTTCCCGCTGACTTTGAATCTTGTCGAGGAGGGGTTGCTGACGCTGGAGCAGGCTATTGCCAAACTGACGCGGGAACCGGCCCGCGTGTTTGATCTGTCGCATGGCACTCTTGCGCCGGGAGTTGCGGCGGATGTCACGTTGATCGACCCGGCTGCCACCTGGGTGGTGGACCCCGCCCGGCTCCATTCCCTCAGCCGCAATACGCCGTTTGCAGGCTGGACCATGAAGGGGAGGGTGGTCAAAACGTTGGTGGCCGGGGAAGTGGTGTATGACCGCGAATCCGTGATCAAAGAACAGCGATGAGCAAGATAATTCAAGCTCTACCTCCCAACTTTTCCCTCTTCGGAAAAAGTTCCCGTCCTTACAAAAGAGGGGGATCAAAAATGAAAGTCCGGCTTTATCCGGGACATCCGGCACGGCGGGAGAGATGAATGGCTCGACGCACTTCAGGATGGCTACTCTCCTGTTCCCTGCTGGAATTGCTCGGCCTGATGATGTGGATCGGCAGCCTGGCCGCCCTCCTGACGATGGTCATCCCTGCGGTGTTCAATACCCTGGATATGGAAACAGGCGGCCGATTTTTGCGTCGAGTCTTTGACGGGTATAATGCCCTGACGAGTGGCGTTGTCGTTGTGTTGATCGGGACGGCTTTTTTTCGATATTGGAAGCACCGGCAGGAGCCGACCGGGAGTCTTCCGTTAAGACGAACCGAGGTCGGCCTGTTGACGGCCCTGGCGTTTGTGACGTGTTTGGTTGTTGTGGTATTGGGTCCAAAGGCCGTTGCCTTACAGGAGGCTGCGTTTGCCGCGGACTCGCAGGAGGCCAAGAAAACGGCCCTCGATGCCTTTTTCCGCATGCATATGATCGTGCGGGCCCTCCATCTGATCAATGCCGGGCTTGCCGTCAGTTTGCTTGCGGTCAAGTTCCGTCACTGGGTTCGGAACAGAGGCGCATTCGGTTTTGAATGACGGACAGGCACCCTCTCCCTTGGCGGGAGAGGGCTGGGGTGAGGGGGACAAAGAAAGAGACAAGAAAAGACACTGGATCCCCGATCAAGTCGGGGATCCAGGAGGGGATCCAGGAGGGGAGTCAAGGGTGATAGAAGGAGAGACTGAGGGATGACGGGAGGATGTTTGCAGAGATGCTAACGTGAAAAAAGCAATTCTCGCATTAGCCGACGGGACCGTGCTTGAAGGACGGGCTTTGGGTTTTGAGGGTGAAGCGTCCGGTGAGGTGGTGTTCAATACCGCCATGACCGGGTATCAGGAAATCCTCACGGATCCCTCCTACAAAGGACAGATGGTCCTGATGACGTGCCCGCACATCGGTAATTATGGAATTTCGCCGGAGGATAACGAATCCCGGCAAACGTGGACCGAAGGATTCATCGTGACGGAGGCTGCTCGCCGCCCCAGCAATTGGCGCTCGGAGCTTTCGTTGCACGAGTATCTGGTGCATCATCGCATCGTGGGCATCGAGGGCATCGACACCCGGTACCTCACGCGTCACCTGCGCACGCATGGGTCGCAGGCAGGGGTCATCTCCCACGTTGCCTCCGTGAACGGTTCCCCGGACGATCTGGTCGCCAAAGCCAACGCGCTACCCTCCATTTCCAAGCAGGATTTGGTCGGGACCGTAACCTGTGCTTCCGCCTATCAATGGAAAGAAGGCACCGGGGATTGGCCGCAACGTTTGAATGCGAAGGGGCAAGTCAATCCGACTCCGACAAAACAATTCCAGGTTGTGGTCTACGACTTTGGAGTGAAAAAGAACATTTTGCGGCGGCTGGTGGATGAAGGTTGTGCCGTCACCGTGGTTCCCGCGTCCACCACTGCTGAGACGGTTCGAGCGATGAATCCGGACGGCGTTTTTTTGTCCAATGGCCCGGGGGACCCCGAAGGCGCGTCGTATGCGGTTCGTCATATTCAGGATCTGATCGGGTGGCGGCCGGTCATGGGGATCTGCCTTGGCCACCAGATCTTGGGGCTGGCGTTGGGACTTTCCTCGTATAAATTGAAGTTCGGACATCATGGCGCCAACCATCCCGTGCTGGATCTGCGATCCCGAAAAGTGGAGATTACCTCACAAAACCATAACTTCGCGGTTCGTCTGTCTTCGGCGGAGCAGGCCAATGGGCTGCTGGAGACGCCCTGGGGGCCATTCGAACCGACGCACGTGAGTCTCAATGATGACTGTTTGGAGGGTCTTGTCGGAAAAGCGGCGCCGGTTCTTTCTGTCCAATATCATCCCGAGGCCTCACCCGGCCCGCATGATTCCTCTTACCTGTTCAGTCAATTCCGAGCCATGATGGAACAAGCTCATGCCTAAATTCCTGATTCTCGGCCTCGTGTTGCTGACGCTGACGGGCTGCATGACCATGGCTTTTATCCCCAAAACGAACCCGCTGGAAGAAGTCGTGCTTTCAGGCGAGGGACGGGATAAAGTCCTGCTGGTCGAGATTTCAGGGGTTTTGACCTCGGCCAAACCAGGCGGCGTGCTTGACCGGTTCTTTCATCGGCCGAGCTTGCCCGCGCGATTCAAGGAAGAACTCACCAAGGCCGCCGATGACGAGGCCGTCAAGGCCATCGTGTTGCGGATTAGCACGCCGGGAGGGACGGTCACGGCTTCGGATATCCTGTATCATGAAATTCAGGAAATGAAAAAGACCCGGAAAGTCCCGGTCATCGCCTCCATCATGGACCTGGGCACCTCGGGTGGCTATTATGTGGCAATGGCCGCCGATCGAGTCGTGGCGCATCCATCATCGGTCACCGGGAGTCTTGGGGTCATTATGCTGACGCTCAATGCATCGGGGCTGATGGAAAAAATCGGTGTCCGGGCCGACGCGGTCATGTCGGGGCCTCATAAAGACATGGGTTCACCGTTCCGCACCATGACCGACCAGGATCGCGCCATTTTTCAAGGCGTGATCGATTCCTTGTATGCCCGGTTCCTTCGAGTCATTGAACAGGGGAGACCGGACCTGAAACCCGAGACCATTCGTCAGTTGGCCGATGGTCGAATTTATTCGGCGACCCAGGCCAAGGACCATGGCTTGATTGATGGGATAGGCTATCTGGATGACGCTCTTGAACTCGCCAAAAAAGAAGCGGGAATCGAAGAGGCTCAGGTGGTCATGTATCGACGTCCGGGCGGATATCAGCCGAATATTTATGCTCAAGGTCCCGGAGCCCCGGGTCGGACCGATTGGATTTTTCCGAAACTCGATCCGGTTTCACTGCTGTTGGCGGGCGGCACTCCGGCATTCATGTATCTCTGGCTTCCGTAGGATTGTCAATGTTCACTCATTTCCTCTACCTCCCCTCACCCCTCCTTACAAAGGAGGGGAATCCCCCTCTCCCCATTGTGGGAGAGGGTTGGGGTGAGGGGGAAATTGTCAACGAATGACTGAACACATACAGGAATGACAGAAGGGAATTATTTTCATATCAAAGACGATCGGAACGATTCGTGACGGCATGAATATCTTTTCTCTATCCACGATCCGGAAAATTGCCATCCTCTGTGGGCTCCTGCTTGTGGCCGGCTGCGTCAAAGCTCCGGGGACCGCGCGGGATCAAGTCATCTTTCTGTCGGAGGAAAAAGAAATCGCCCTGGGGATCAGCGCTTTTCGTGACGTGCTGCGACAGGCCCGGCTCAGCGTCAATCCCGAAATCAATGAAATGGTCAACCGCGTTGGCCGGCGCATCGCGGCCGCAGCCGACAAACCTGAATATCATTGGGAATTTGCGGTGATTCAAGACGATAGCATGGTCAATGCCTTTGCCCTGCCGGGAGGAAAAGTTGCGATTTTTACGGGTATTCTGAAACACGCGAAGAACGAAGACGGGCTGGCCACGGTCATGGCCCATGAGGTTGCGCATGCTCTTCAGCGCCATGGCGCCGAACGCATGAGCCGCGGCATTCTCGATCAAATCGCCCAAATCGGCATCCTCGCCGGAGCGGCCAGTGGCGCCGTCAACCCCCAGGTCGCCATGGGGGCCATGAGCGCATACGGCGTGGGCGTGACGCTTCCGCATAATCGCAGGCAGGAATCGGAAGCGGATTTCGTCGGTCTGCAACTGATGGCGAAGGCCGGGTATGATCCGCGTGAGGCTGTCGGTTTTTGGGAGCGAATGAGTGGATGCCCGCGGCAAATGATCGGGAAGTTCTGTTTCCGGTCAAATGCGGCCGTTCCTGAATTTCTTTCGACTCACCCTTCGGATGTCACACGGATTCGACAGATACAGGCGTGGATTCCCGATGCGATGAAGCATTATCGACCTCGCGACGACGACCCCGATCCTGATACCGGCATCCCCGAATCCTCGGCAACGGCTCCGTCTTCAACTTCGGTGAACTGACCTTCCATGCCGAAACGGAACGACTTACGGCGCATCCTGCTCATCGGCTCGGGGCCCATTGTGATCGGCCAAGCCTGTGAATTCGATTATTCCGGTACCCAGGCCTGCAAGACCCTGAAACAGGAAGGGTATGAAGTCGTACTCATCAACAGTAATCCCGCCACCATCATGACCGATCCCGAACTGGCGGATCGCACGTATATCGAACCCATCACGGTTGAGGTGGTGGAACGTATTCTCGAAGAGGAACGTCCTGATGCCTTACTCCCCACGATGGGCGGCCAAACGGCGCTGAACGTCACCATGAGCCTTCAGGAACGCGGTGCCCTTGAGAAGTACAACGTGCAACTCATCGGAGCCAATTATGAAGCCATCAACAAGGCTGAAGATCGTGATGCCTTCAAGCGGGCCATGGACAACATCGGCCTGGCCACGCCGACAAGCCGGTTGATTCGAAACCGGGAAGACGCCATGAATTTTTTGGAAATCGTCGGATTCCCGGCTATCGTCCGTCCCTCCTTCACGTTGGGAGGGGCCGGGGGAAACATTGCCTACAACCGTGAGGAGTTCGAACGGGACGTCGATTGGGCATTGCTCACCAGTCCGGTCGGGGAGGCGTTGATCGAACGGTCGTTGATCGGATGGAAGGAATACGAACTCGAGGTCATGCGGGACCTGAACGATAACGTCGTCATCGTCTGCCCCATCGAAAACTTCGATGCCATGGGCATTCATACCGGCGACAGCATCACGGTGGCGCCGGCCATGACCCTGACGGATAAAGAGTATCAACGCATGCGGGATGCGGCGATTCGCATTATCCAGGAAATCGGCGTCGAGACCGGCGGTTCGAACATTCAATTCGCCCTCAATCCCGAGAATGGGGAAATGATCGTCATTGAAATGAACCCGCGCGTGTCACGGAGTTCGGCCTTGGCCTCCAAGGCCACCGGATTCCCCATCGCGAAAATCGCGGCGAAATTGGCCGTCGGGTATACGCTGGATGAGATTGCCAATGACATTACCAAGGTGACCCAAGCCTCCTTTGAACCTACGATCGACTACGTCGTCGTCAAAATTCCACGCTTTGCCTTTGAAAAATTCCATGGCTCGAATCCCACGCTCACGACCCAAATGAAATCGGTCGGCGAGGCGATGGCGTTGGGACGAACGTTCAAGGAAGCGTTTCAAAAAGCCTTACGGTCCCTGGAAACGGACCGGTGCGGCTTGATCTCCCTCAGTGGCCTGGACCATTACCTTCCCGGAGATGACCTCAGCCCGTCCATTCCGGAACACATTCGGACGGCCATTCGAACGGTTCATCCGGATCGTCCCTGGCATATCGCGGACGGCCTGCGCACCGGCATCTCCAAAGACGAAATCTTTGCGGCCACGCACGTTGATCCCTGGTTTTTGGATCAAATTGAAGAACTCGTGTTGTTTGAACAACGACTATTGAGTCAAGCCCGTGCCTGTGCCGGGGAGAAGACGGATGAATCCGTGACGATCCCGGACGCGGTGTTCAATGACCCGGACGGGCTTGAGCTGCTCAAAGAGGCCAAGCGTTTGGGGTTTTCGGATCAACGCCTGGCTCAGTTGCTCGACACCACGGCCGCGACCGTGCGGACTCTTCGACGCGTCCATCTGCCTTCCAGTCGCGTGACCTATTCACGGGTCGATACCTGTGCCGCCGAATTCGAAGCGTTCACTCCCTATTTG
This sequence comes from Nitrospira sp. bin75, assembly GCA_002238765.1. Taxonomy (GTDB): domain Bacteria; phylum Nitrospirota; class Nitrospiria; order Nitrospirales; family UBA8639; genus Bin75. The sequence continues at coordinate 18,353 of MPMZ01000028.1, read as the reverse complement.
TATTCCACGTACGGCCGGGAATGTGAAGCCCGCCCGACACACCAGGAAAAAGTCGTGATTTTGGGCGGCGGGCCGAACCGGATCGGGCAGGGGATCGAGTTCGATTATTGCTGTGTCCATGCCACCCTGGCTTTACGGGAATTGGGCATTGAAACCATTATGGTGAATTGTAATCCCGAAACCGTGAGCACGGATTACGATACGTCCGATCGGCTCTATTTCGAACCGCTGGTCGAGGAAGACGTGTTGAACATCATGGAAGTGGAACGGCCCATGGGTGTCGTCGTGCAATTCGGCGGGCAAACGCCGCTCAAGTTGGCGCTGCCGTTGGCCCGGGCGGGGATTCCGATTTTAGGCACAAGTCCCGACGCGATCGACCGGGCTGAAGACCGTGAACGGTTCAGTGCCTTAATCACCACGTTGGGCCTCCGGCAACCTCGAAACGGCGCTGCACGCTCCGGTGACGAAGCCTCCGCCGTGGCGTCGCGCATCGGCTATCCGGTCATCGTGCGTCCATCGTACGTCCTGGGTGGGCGGGCGATGCAGATCGTCTATGACGAACCCTCGCTTCGATCGTACGTCGAGAATACGGTTATGACCGCGGACCAATTCCCTCTCCTGATCGACCAGTATTTGACCGATGCCATCGAGGTTGACGTAGATGCGGTTTCCGACGGGGCCGAGGTTGTCGTGGCCGGCATCATGGAGCACGTGGAAGAAGCCGGCATTCATTCGGGGGATTCCGCCTGCTCTCTCCCTCCGCACTCCTTGACACCGGAGTTGATCGACCGGATTCGCACCCAGACGGTGGCACTGGCCCGTGAGCTTCAGGTCGTCGGTCTCATGAACGTGCAATTTGCCGTTCAGGAAAATGAGGTGTCCATCCTGGAAGTGAACCCGAGGGCTTCCCGTACGGTCCCCTTCGTGAGTAAAACGATTGGAGTCCCATTGGCAAAACTTGCCATGAAAGCCATGGTCGGGCATTCACTTCGTGACCTGAATTTTACCGAGGTTCCAGTGGTGCGGCATATCGCGGTCAAGGAATCGGTTTTCCCCTTTACGAAACTGGGAAACGTTGATGTATTATTGGGTCCTGAAATGCGTTCAACCGGGGAAGTGATGGGGATCGATCAGGATTTTGGATGGGCGTTTGCCAAATCCCAGGCGGCGGCGGGCTTGAGCCTGCCTCATATGGGTACGATCATCATGAGCGTGAGAGATGGAGACAAAGCCGGGACGGTCAACGTCGCCGAACGCTTGCAGGCGTTGGGGTTCAAGCTCCAAGCCACGCGGGGAACCGCAGCGTATTTACTCGAACGCGGCCTCAACGTCGAGCCCGTCAATAAAGTCAAAGAAGGACGCCCCCATCTCGTGGATCACATTAAGAACCGTCAGGCTCAGTTGGTCGTCAATACCGTGGGCACTGCCTCCTCACACCATGATTCGTTGCCGATTCGACGGGAGGCTCTTCAACAGAACATTCCATATTTTACGACGATCCAAGGTATTCAGGCGGCGGTGACGGCCATTGAGGCCATGAGGAAATCTTCACTCACGATCAAACCCTTACAGGACTATCATCCGACCTGACGAAGCCGGCATTCCCGGCGCTTGTCCCCGACGTTTGTAATCGGGGATCAAGGATGACAGATTGGAGAAAGACACCATTTTCATCCCTTGAGATGTAGACGACAAACCTGCACAAAAGTTTTCTTTTTTTCATACTGGATTCCAGTAGAGTATCAGCCGATACATGAAACTCCGAAATCGATTAAAGCTCATACAGCAAAAGCTCTTTCATCCTTGTCCCGGTTTCCAGTGTCCCATTTGCGATTACTTGGGCCCTTTCGTTGTCACCAATAATCGCTATCTGGGAAGGCGCCATGCCTCATCATGCCCAAGTTGTGGCGCAAAAGAAAGACATCGGCTTGAAGCTGTTGTCTTGAAGAGGATTCTCTCTAACTCGGATGTCAGCAATTGGACGGTTGTTCACTTCGCTCCAGAAGCACATTTAAGGAGGATGCTCGAGTCTCGGGTTTTGGAATATTTCGCGTCGGATTACAGCGGCAACGAACAGTTGCGGCTGGATATCACCCGACTGGATCTTGGCGATGAATTCTGCCATTGCGTTGTTGCGAACCATGTTTTGGAGCACGTCTCGGATGAACGAAAGGCTCTCAAGGAAATCCATAGAATACTGAAGCCGGGTGGCATCGCACTCCTGCCAGTGCCGATATACGCAGAAAAAACGATTGAATACGGTGAGCCGCTTGAATGTTCAGGTCATTGGAGGGCGCCTGGTCCTGATTACTTCGATCGCCTAAAAGACGTTTTTTCACAGGTCGATATCATCGACTCAGACGATGCACCCACCGAGATACAACCCTATTTGCTTGAATGTCGAAATCATTGGCCGACCAAAGGGGCGCCCAGAGTATTGCCTATGAATGGATTCATTTTCAAAGAGTATATCCCGGTGGTGAGAAAGTAGTAATTTGCAGGCGTGGCACAGCGCCATGGAGGGTAAAGACGGAGTTTCGTTTGGAGGACTTATGGCTGTTCCAATGACAAAAAAAGGATATGAGGCGCTCAAGGCCGAGTTGGACCGGTTGCGGAGGGTGGATCGTCCGCAAAACATTCAGGACATTGCCGAAGCGCGGGAACATGGTGATTTGCGAGAGAATGCCGAATTCAAAGCGGCGAAGGAACGACAGCAGTTCATTGACACGCGGATGAGCGAGATCGAACATAAACTGGGCGACGCGCAGGTCATCGAGTCCGGCACCGGCCCCAGCGAAACCGTGGTGTTCGGTGCCACCGTCCGTCTCCTGGACGTCGAATCGGAAGAACAGAAAACCTACACCCTCGTCGGCCAGGAAGAAGCCGATCTCAAGAACGGTTCGATTTCCGTGCAATCTCCCATTGGGCGCGCGTTAATCAGTCATCGCGTCGGGGACGTTGTGCAAGTGAACCGGCCGGCGGGGATGATCGAGTACGAAATTCAAGAAATCTTTTTCCCGGAGTAACCACATGCCTTCAGCCATATCCGTCCTGACGTTATTGACCGACTTCGGCGAACGGGACCATTTTGTCGCCAGCATGAAAGGGGTCATCCTGGGTATTAACAACCAGGCCCGCATCGTCGACGTTTCCCATCACGTCGCACCCTATTCCATTGAAGAAGCCGCCTTCCTGCTGAACTCCTGTTATCACTATTTCCCCGACGGAACCGTACACGTCGTGGTCGTCGATCCGGGAGTCGGGTCGGCACGCCGAGGATTACTCGTCACGACGTCGCGGTTTTTCTTCGTCGCACCCGACAATGGCGTATTGACCCATATTTTCGAAAACGAACTTTCCGTCGAAGTTCGGCAAATCGAAAATCGTCAATTTCGCCTAGATTCGGATGGAGCCACGTTTGAGGGCCGGGATGTCTTTGCGCCGGCCGCCGCCTGGTTGACGCGAGGACAAACGCCCGGAGCCTATGGCCGCCTTGTGGCTGACTACGAAAAATTAACGATTCAAAAGCCCGAGGTGCGGGACGGGTCCCTCCACGGCCGTGTGGCCTACGTCGACCGGTTCGGCAATATTATTACCGATATCACGCCCGCCGACATTCAAGAACTCCGGACCATCACCAAACGCAAAAACATTTCTTTTGAAATCGGGGGCGTCACGATCGACACGCTCAAAACGCATTATGAGCAAGGCTCTCCGGACAAGCCGGATGCCTTGATCAACAGCAACGGTTATCTCGAAGTGTTTATGAAGGAAGGCCGCGCCGCGGAAAGACTCGGGGTCAAAACCGGAACGCCTGTTGAAATCCAATAATTAATCAGCGGTTCCTTAAGTCTCTTGATATGAAAATGGCCCATTCCGTCATCCCCAACCTCCGCCCCCTCACCCCAGCCCTCTCCCGCCAGGGGCGAGGGAGTGAAGCGCCTGTCCTCTCCCTTGATGGAAGAGGATAAAGATGAGGGTGATGAGTCTTGTCTGTCGGGTTAGCCGAAGGCGTAATCTGACAATTTCAATCACCGCCGTGAAACGCGTCCCGGTCGTACTCGTCCCGTATTGATTCGACGCGGTCGCCCAACCCTTGTTTGAAAGACTGTCTGATCGCGACGATCCGCTCGTATACGTCGGTTCCTTGAATTTGAGAGCCGAATCTTTCTAGAAATTGTCCGGTGAGCTGAACGCCCTTGCGAAAATGGCGGGGAATGGTTTCCTCCGTGACTTGCTGCCAGGTGATGAAAATCAGAAACTCCTGAAACGACTTGGCTTGCGGCAGATCCTCGCCGATGGCAATCAGGGTTTCATAGGCGCGTCTGGCCTCCAAGCCCGTTTCAGAAGAAAACGTTTCCTCCGTTTCTTCAATGTTCGGTTGCGTATCACCCAGGTCGTCATGGGCGTATGCCCGGGCCAAGGCTTCTTGTGCGGTAATGGCGGGATCAAAATTCATGTAGGGTGTCCAAACGGAACGCGGAATCAACTGTTGTCAAATAATTCGGCTATGCAGCACGTGCGGCAATCACCAGCCGCTTCCCGAATATCTTGAGAGCCGCTTCTATCTGGCCAATGTGTGAACGGTGATCGAGGTCAAGCAGACGCCGGACGGCTCCTTCCATGACCCCAAGTTGTCCGGCCAGCGCCACATTGCTGACATCTTGTTCGCGCATTGCTTGGTAAAGGGCAAGTTTGGCAGCCACCAATGCCGGAAGTATGACAACAGGACATCCGTGCGCCGGTGACGGGTGCGGGATGTTGCGCCGTTCGTTGATGTACCCACCGAGGGCGGCAATAAGACAATCTTCTGCCTCAGCCAGTGCCTCTCGTTCAGTCGTACCTTCTGTTAGTGCCTCAGGGACATCAGGAAACGATACGAATAGCGAACCTTCTGCTTGTGGGTCCAACGTGACCGGATATGCCAATTGCATTGACTTCGCCATATTCTGCATCTCCTTTTAGTTCTCAGAGATCTTTAAAGGACAAGCCAAGTTGTGCGAGCATTGCAGCAAGGAGCCCTTTGCCAATTTCTTTTCGGCGGTCTTTGACTGTTGTAAAACGATCTCCATAGTATATGCGTCCGTGGCTTCCTTTGCCTTTCCTGGACTCGAAGCGTACATGGATGCCACGCTTACGACCGAGTTTTCCCACACCTCGGATAAAATCTCCACCTGTCATAGTATATCGTACATAAATGTACGAGACAATGCCGGATTCATGGTCTGTCTCTGTGAAAGCATGTCACACCCTGCTATCTCGACAACCTCGGCTGGCGCCGAAATTAAAGAGGTGATAATGCAACCAGGTAATTGCCACGACAAATTCTGTCGTCGTTTTTCGCGAACGTGGTCAATTCTACTCAGCATAAAATTCGGCAGGATTTCGTTACGATATTGACCATTTTCCGTAATTGCCGTTCGGTGGCTGCCAGCGGGGGAACGAGGACGACGATATTGCCGATCGGCCGGATGAGAAGTCCATGGCGGCGGCATTCCGCCGCGACCCTGTAGCCCATGCGTTCGGACAAGGGAAACGCTTCCCGGGTCTCCCTGTTTTTGACTAATTCGATGCCGGCCATCATCCCGCATTGCCGGATGTCTCCCACGATCGGCAATTCCGCCAATGGCTTGAGCAGGGTTTGGAGCATCCCGGAACGTTTTCTGACTTGAACGAGCGTTTTTTCTTTCTTGAAAATTTCAAGATTCGCCAGGGCCGCGGCACAGCCGAGCGCGTTGCCCGTGTAACTGTGTCCGTGAAAAAACGTTTTCCCGGGTTCTCCAAGGAACGCCTTGTAAATGTTTTCCGTGGTCAGCGTCGCGGCGAGGGGTAAATATCCGCCGGTCAATCCCTTGGCGACGCACAGGAGATCCGGTGTCACGCGTTCATGATCGCAGGCAAACATGGTTCCGGTTCGGCCAAAGCCGGTGGCCACTTCATCGGCGATCAGCAGCACGTCGTACTTGGTGCACAAGGCGCGGACCCGTGAGAGATAGCCGGGCGGCTGCGTAATGATCCCCGCGACTGCCTGAACCATGGGTTCGATGACGACTCCGGCGATCTGCCCGTGTCGTGTGGACAGCAGGTCTTCCAGGGGGTCGAGACATGCCGTGCGGCATGAAGGAAAGCGTAAATGCAAAGGGCATCGGTAGCAGTAGGGAGCATCAAGGGCGATAGCCGGAAATAGCAGAGGCTGGAAGCGTTCATGAAACAGGCTAATCCCGCCGACGCTCATGCTCCCCACCGTATCGCCGTGATAGGCGACATCCAGGCGAACGAACGTTTTTTTCTTTTTTTGCGGCGGACGCTGCTGTTGCCAATATTGAATCGCCATTTTCAAGGCCACTTCCACGGCCGTGGAGCCGTCGTCCGAATAGAAGACGCGCGTCAGGCCTCTCGGGGCGATTTTGACGAGTTCTTTGGCCAAAACGATGGAAGGGGGGCTGGCGGCGCCCAACAACGTGCTATGGGCAATGTTGCCAAGTTGGTTTTGAATGGCCGTATCCAGCGTGCGGTGTCGATGTCCATGAAGATTCACCCAAATGGATGAGGAGCCATCAAGATATTTGTTGCCGTGAATGTCGTACAGGTAGATGCCTTCGCCTTTCTCGATGATCAGCGGGTCCTCCTGTTCCCATTCCTGCATTTGGGTAAATGGGTGCCAGACATACTGCCGGTCCCATTTTGAGAGTTTCGCCGAAGAAAGTGGCGTATTGTTTTCTTCTTTTTTCTTGGATCGTTTCATTTATTATTTGCAGAACAACTTTAATTTTTTGTCTTGTGGATTTTCTGTTCTTGCTTTTCCATCCGTCTAGGCAGGCAGGAAGGCCATTTCTTTCGCGGACTTTGTGTCCGGCAGCAGGATTATAGGAGTGCAATCTTTCTTTGACAAGATGAGGAAACCCTAATAGAATCAATAAATTGTGCTTTCGCAATGAAGACACTTTCCTCTATCCGCAATTTTTCCATTATCGCCCATATCGACCACGGAAAATCCACCCTCGCTGATCGTTTACTGGAGTTGACGGGAGCGATCACGCCCAGGGAGTTTCGTGAGCAGATTCTGGATGATATGGACTTGGAACGTGAACGTGGGATTACCATTAAAGCCCACGCCGTGACGACGTCGTATAAGGCGCATGACGGACACACCTATCAATTGAATCTGATTGATACTCCCGGGCACGTGGATTTTACCTATGAAGTCTCCCGCAGTTTGGCCGCTTGTGAAGGCGCCTTGTTGTTGGTTGATGCCACACAAGGCGTGGAAGCGCAGACCATCGCCAACGTGTATCTTGCCATGGCCAATGATCTCGTGATTCTGCCCGTGATCAACAAGATCGACCTGCCCAGCGCGGATATCGACGGCGTCAAGCACCAGATCGAAGAAGTCCTGGGCTTGCCGATGGACGATGCCCTCCTGGTGAGTGCCAAACAGGGGATTGGAGTCGATGACGTGCTGGATGCCATGGTCCGGCAAGTGCCGCCGCCCACGGGGGCGGTGAGTGCTTCTTTGAAGGCGTTGATCTTTGATTCCTGGTTCGACAGTTATCAGGGTGCGATCGTGCTGGTCCGGATTTTCGACGGCGAGGTCAAACCGGGTATGAAAATCAGGCTCATGTCGACCGGCCGGATCTTTGAAGTCTCTGAAGTCGGCATTTTTTCTCCCAAACGCACAAAGACCAGGGAATTGAAAGCCGGTGCGGTCGGCTACGTCGTCGCCGGCATGAAAGACGTGTCGGACACGAAAATCGGCGATACGCTCACCGATGCCGCTCAACCCACGGCAACGCCGTTACCCGGCTATCGTGAAGTGAAGCCGTTGGTCTTTTGCGGGCTCTATACCATGGATAATGCGGACTATGAGAACCTTCGGGACTCGCTGGACAAGCTGCGCCTCAATGATTCTTCGTTCGTCTATGAACCGGAGACGTCCTTGGCCCTGGGTTTCGGCTTCCGGTGCGGGTTTCTCGGCCTCCTGCACATGGAAATCATTCGAGAACGCTTGCACCGTGAATATGGGTTGAGCCTCATCAGCACGGCCCCTACCGTGATCTATCGGGTCCGGACGTTGGATGGGGAAGTGCTGAACATTGAAAATCCTTCGAAACTGCCGGAACCGGAAGCCATCGAAACCATGGAGGAACCGTTTATCCAGGCGACGATCATCGCCCCGGAGCGATACGCCGGGAACATCCTCGCCCTGTGCCAGGAGCGGCGTGGCGTCCAAAAGAGCATGCAGTACCTGGATACGACGCGAATGATGCTGATCTATGCCTTGCCGTTGAACGAAATGGTGCTGGATTTTTACGATAAGTTGAAATCCCGCACCCAGGGGTATGCCTCATTGGATTATGAATTGACGGACTATCGTGAAGCGGATCTGGTAAAACTCGATGTGTTGTTGAACGGCGAAACCATCGACGCGCTGTCTTTTATCACGCACAAGGATAAGGCCTATCATCGAGGCCGTCAGTTGGTGGAAAAGATGAAGGAATTGATCCCGAAACAAATGTTCGAAGTCGCCATTCAGGCCGCGATCGGCAAACGCGTGATTGCGCGGGAGACTGTGTCCGCCATCAAAAAGAACGTCACCGCCAAGTGTTACGGGGGAGACATCACGCGAAAACGCAAGCTGTGGGAAAAACAAAAAGAGGGCAAGAAGCGGATGAAGCAACTCGGACGCGTGGAAGTTCCGCAAGAAGCCTTTCTGGCCCTCTTGAAGGTAAAGGATGAGTAATGACCGATTATAAGCCGAACCCGGCACTGCCGCCGGATTCTTCCTCCGGTGATCCCGAGTTTTCCTCCTCTCAAGAAGAGAGCCGGGGGGAGACGACCCGTACGAAACCATTGTGGCGGGAATACGCCGAGGCCATCATTATTGCGCTGATCCTGGCTTTGACTATCCGTGTATTTCTCGTCCAGGCATTTAAAATTCCCTCGGGGTCCATGATCCCCAGTTTGCAGATCGGCGACCATATTCTGGTCAACAAACTCGCGTATGGGTTGCAGATTCCCCAGGATTGCGAGTTCGAGGCCGGCCTGCTTCCCGTCACCTGCTATTCCTCTTCCATGCTCTTCGAGTTCGAGAAACCCGAGCGGGGAGACATTATCGTCTTTCGCTATCCGGAGGATGAGCATAAAGACTTCATCAAACGTATCATCGGCCTGCCCGGCGATACCATTCACATCCGGGAAAAAACCGTCTATATCAACGGCGAACCGTTTCAGGATGGAGCGTTTACCCAGCGCGTGGATCCGGGTATGATCGACGGGCGCATCAATCCCCGCGACACGTTCGGGCCCGTCACGGTTCCTTCAGACTCCTATTTCGTCATGGGCGACAACCGCGACCAAAGTTTGGACAGCCGCTTTTGGGGATACGTGCAAGAGCACAAAATCAAGGGCCGGGCGTTTCTCGTCTATTGGTCCTGGTACGGCCAGGGGTCCATGATGGAATGGGTCCGATGGAATCGAATCGGGAAAGTGATCGAGTGAGACTCATGGGACGGCACGTTGCGACATCGTCGTCAATGACTTCCTTTTCTCCTCAAAGAAAGAACCCGCAACTGAAAGAGGTCCTGCGCCATGCCGGTGGCTAACCCTGACGTCACGATCGTTATTCCGGCCCGATACGCATCCACCAGATTTCCCGGCAAACCCTTGGCGCTCTTGGCGGGAAAACCCTTAATTCATCACGTCTATGAACAAGCCACCCGCGTCCCGAAGGTGTCCCGGGTTCTCGTGGCAACAGATGACGTTCGCATTCACGAGAGCGTAGAACGTTTCGGCGGCCGTTCCACGATGGTGGCCGGGCCCTGCCGTACGGGAACCGACCGTGTGGCTGAGGCAATCCGCGAGTTTCCCTGTGAGATTGTTGTGAATCTCCAGGCCGATGAAGTTCTCTTGTCTCCCGATCTGCTGCTGGATCTGATCGATCCGTTTCTCGCCGGTGACGCGGAAATTGGCACCTTGTGTCGTCCGCTCACAGACCGGGAGGAATTTGCGCGATCTTCCGTCGTGAAAGTGGTTACGGACAGGCAGGGGAGAGCCCTCTATTTCTCCCGGGCCCGGATTCCGCACGTTCGCGATCAGGTCCACGATGCGTCACCCTTTGCCTCGCTTCATGTAGGAGTGTATATTTTTCGTCGAGAGACCTTGAGTCGCTTTGCCGCGTTGCCGAGCGGGGAGTTGGAGGAAGCGGAAAAACTCGAACAGTTACGGGCGCTGGAACATGGGATTCCCATTCACGTGTGGGAGACGACTCATGCCTCACTTCGGATCGATACACACGAAGATTTGGAACGAGCGAATGCGTCCTGGGATGAACTTATCCGCTCTTCCTCCCTCGCCCCTGGTGGGAGAGGGCCGGGGTGAGGGGGAAAACCGCACGGCCATCATCATGAGAGCAAACGATGGGTAAATTCATTTTCGTCACCGGCGGCGTGGTGTCCTCATTGGGGAAAGGGTTGGCTTCGGCGTCCATCGGGCATCTCCTGGAAAGCCGGGGGTTGAGGATTTCCTTTCTCAAACTCGACCCCTATATCAACGTCGATCCCGGCACCATGAACCCTTACCAGCACGGCGAAGTCTACGTCACGGACGACGGCGCCGAGACCGATCTTGATCTCGGGCACTACGAACGATTTACCAACCTCACGCTCTCGCAAAACAATAATTGTACGACGGGACGGATCTACGACTCGGTCATCAAGAAAGAGCGCCGGGGGGATTATCTGGGAAGCACGGTTCAGGTTGTCCCGCATATTACCAACGAAATCAAGCAGACGATTCTCCGGGTGGCCCACGGCACGGACGTCGTGATTGTGGAAATCGGGGGGACGGTCGGTGACATCGAAAGTCTGCCCTTTCTCGAGGCCATCCGGCAGATGCCGTTCGACGTGGGCCGTGAAAACGTCCTGTACATTCATCTCACCCTGGTGCCGTTCATCGAAACCGCGGGAGAGTTGAAAACCAAACCCACGCAACATTCCGTCAACAAACTGCGGGAAATCGGCATCCAGCCCCATATCCTGTTGTGCCGGACCGACCGGTTCCTGGCGCCGTCGTTGAAGGACAAAATCGCCTTGTTTTGCAACGTGGACAAAGGCGCGGTGATTACGGCAAAAAACGTCGATACCGTGTACGAAGTGCCCATCGTATTGCGAAAAGAGGGGCTTGATGAATTGATCGTTCGCTTCCTGCGCCTGGAATCCGGTCCGCCCAATCTCCGTGATTGGGACGCCATGGTCCAACGACTCAAACGCCCGACTCATGAAGTGACCATTGGAATGGTCGGAAAATACATGGCGTTCAAAGAGTCGTACAAAAGTTTGTCGGAGGCGCTCATACACGGAGGGCTCCCTCACGACGCCGGCGTCAATATCCGGTTGATCGAATCGGAAGAGCTCGAACGGGGGAACCCCGAGCAATTTTTAAGCGAGGCCGATGGGATTCTGATTCCGGGCGGGTTTGGCACAAGGGGAATCGAGGGCAAAGTGACGACGATTCGCTATGCCAGGGAAAAGGGTATCCCGTTTCTCGGACTCTGCTTGGGGATGCAGTGTGCGGTCGTGGAATTTGCGCGCCACGTTGCCGGGCTGGAAGGGGCCCACAGCGGGGAATTCGATTCGGCAACGGACTATAAAGTGATCGACCTTCTCCCTGATCAGCGAACCGTAGAGGAAAAGGGAGGGTCCATGCGGCTAGGCAGTTACGTCTGTCACCTTCAAGAAGGTTCTCTTGCCCAACGAATCTATGGCACGGCGGAAGTTCGGGAACGGCACCGGCATCGGTACGAATTCAACAATGATTTCCGCGAGATCCTGACGGCAAAAGGCCTGGTGTTGAGTGGAACGTCACCCGACGGGCGACTCGTGGAAATCATTGAATTGCAAGACCATCCATGGTTTGTCGGGACCCAATTTCATCCTGAATACCAATCGCGACCGCATGCCCCGCATCCTGTATTTCAAGCGTTCATTCAGGCGGCGCTGAAACGCAAATTCGGCCGTTAGTAGAATTTCCTCTCCCTTGACGATGAGGGGGACTTGAGGTTCCCCTCCTTTGTAAGGAGGGGATAGGGGAGGTAGAGTTTAAGCATGGTATGGAGCCACAACTTGGTTCAGAGCCTAGACCGGTGTTGTATGGGACTGCGCTCTACCCCACCTAACCTCCCCTTACAAAGGGGAGGAAAAGAGAAGAAACCCCACGCAGGACTGCCAGATCAGGTTCCTAAATCGCGGCGCTCATCCTCTCCCCTCAAGGGAGAGGGGAAGTGATTGGACGCGAAAGGCCCCTAATGGAAAAAGACACCATGATGCAGGAAGTGCCGTTAGGGGATTTCCCGGGTGGAGGAGGGCATCCTCATTTCCTGATTGCGGGGCCCTGTGTGATTGAGAGTGAGCAGATGGTTTTGGATACGGCATTTCAACTGGCCGAGGTTGCCCTGTCGGTGGGATTTCCCTATATCTTCAAATCGTCGTACGACAAAGCGAACCGAAGCTCCATTCATTCTTACCGGGGTCCCGGCATTGAAGAAGGCTTGGCCATTCTTCAAAGGGTGAAAGAAAAGGTTCGCGTCCCAGTCCTGACAGACGTCCACAGTGTCGAGGAAGTCCGGCAGGCCGCGCAGGTCGTGGACGTGGTGCAGATTCCCGCGTTTTTGTGCAGGCAGACCGATCTGCTGGTCGCCGCGGCGCAAACCGGAAAAACCGTTAACGTCAAGAAAGGGCAGTTTCTTTCTCCATGGGATATGGGCAACGTGGTCAAAAAATTGGAAGAAAGCGGGACTTGCCGGATCGTCCTCACTGAAAGAGGGTTCTCGTTCGGCTATAATAATTTAGCGGTCGATATGCGAGCCCTTCCGGTCTTGAAAGGGTTGGGCTATCCCGTCGTCTTTGACGTCACGCACAGTGTGCAACTTCCCGGAGGAGGGGGAACACACTCAGCCGGCCAGCGTGAATTCATTGCCCCGTTGGCTCGAGCCGCCGCTGCGGCCGGCTGCGACGGGTTTTTCATGGAGGTTCACCCGAATCCGGATCATGCCCTATCTGACGGGCCTACGATGGTCCCGCTGAACAAACTGAAAGAGTTGCTTGAAGAGTTGAAGCAGATTTGTCAGGTTTCCGGAAAAGGCTCGAACGTCACCCTGTAACCATGCCACAAGCTCACGTCGCCAAAGCTCAACCCAAAGCCGTTCCCGTCTCCAAACGCGTGGAGCGGACGTTCAATTTGCCGAACTCGCTCACGTTTTTACGAATATTGTTGGTGCCGGTGTATATCGGGCTCTTTTCAACGCCGACAGTGATGAGGTCAATTCTTGCCGCGTCGGTTTTTGGCTTGGCTGCCCTGACGGACTTACTTGACGGGTATATTGCCCGGCAACGCGCGCAAGTCACCAAAGTCGGACGCTTGATCGACCCGCTTGCCGACAAATTTCTCGTGATTTCCGGGTTGGTCTTGCTCGTGCAATTTCAGCGGGTCGCGGCTTGGCTGGCGATTGCACTCATTGTCCGCGACCTGGCCGTGACCGGAATGCGCGCTGTCGCCGCAAGTCGAGGCCTGATCATCGCCGCCGGGACCCTTGGGAAATATAAAGTTGTACTTCAGATTATTGCGATCATCCTTCTAACCTTGGAAGGTGCGATTTCCGTATCCGTCCTGAACGTGCATCTGGTCGGAACCGTGGTTCTTTACGTGGCCCTGATCTTTTCCCTGGTTTCTGCAGGACAATATATTCTTGAAGCTTGGAATGAGTTTTCCAAAAAAGGGTGGAATCCGTAACATCGTCGCAGGCTATGTCACCTGAGATTCTCGGGCCCCTTACCTGCCTTGCCGCCTATGTGCTTGGGTCCATTCCGTTCGGACTCGTATTTTCGCATATACTTGGAGCGCCAGACCCTCGGCAGGCCGGCAGTCGAAACATCGGCTTTACGAACGTCCTGCGAGTATGCGGGAAAAAGGCAGGGATTCTCACGTTATGCGGGGACTTGGGAAAAGGTTGGCTGGTGGGATGGGTCGCAAGCTTGGGTTTTTTTTCGAATCCGTGGGCCTTCCTAGCCGTACTTTCGGTCGTACTTGGACATATTTTTCCGATTTTCCTGAGGTTTCATGGAGGGAAAGGGGTTGCCACGGCGTTGGGAGGAATGCTGGGAATACACTTTCTCATGGGAGGTGTGCTCGTGGTGATCTGGCTTACGACTGTCGGGATCTGGAGATATTCGTCAGGGGGAGCGGTCATGGCGTTTGTGGCCTTGCCGGTGATAAGCTGGTTCATGACGTCTGATCTACAGTGGACGATATTCAGCCTTCTCTTGAGTGGCCTGGTTGTTGCCAAACATAAAGGTAATATCCTCCGTTTGCTTGAGGGAACCGAGCCCAGAATGGAATCATAGTTGAAGAAATTTATTATTTGACATAATCATTCTTATGCGACATTATGGATTTCCGCATCATCACGGTGCCCTTCAAAATTTCTCAAGGATCAAGCGTTGAACCTCATGTTGAAACTCTTCATAGATAGAGTTATTCCTTACATTATTCTTCTCTCCAAGAGGTTTGGGAATGCGAAACTCTTGAGTGACCACCCATTTCACGTTACGACCGCAAGAAACTCTTCCATCCCTTATCTCTCTATCCCTTACTTCTTCATCATCTGTGATCACACCGATTCCTCTTATAAATATCTCAGGACTCTTAGGTGAAAATGACTTAATATAGACGACATCTCCGACCTTTAAGGCCCGCATAAACTGGTGCAATTCTGGAGCCTCCTCAACGCTATGTCCTATACCTACTAAATTCGCCTCAATGAAGGCTTGGCTTGCATCTTTTTTATAAAAAGCACCAATTCCGAAAATTGCCATTTTGGGTTCCTCCTTAATTAAACTGTTTTAAGTGACACCATCTTGCTCGGGTGCAAAGGTATACCGTCGCACGTGCTGACTAACGGTTTGATTTTTTACTGCCTCCCTCAAGTAGGCTTTAGTCCCAAGGCGCGGCGCGCTTGCCGTTTATGATTTTTTCCGGATGCAGGCTCAGCTAAACTTACTCATGCGCATGTTGTAGCTGTTGGCGACCCGTTGCAGATCCTTTAGTTGCGCTTCATCAACCGCACAGTCACCTTTTGATCCTTGTCGAGGTATCTCCTAGTGAGCACCTTAACGCTTTAATTGATTCAGCCATGCATCAAAACCTAGTGGCCAATTCTTGCAGGCATAAGACCCTCCCGGCGAACCGGCTTTCTCCCATATTTTTATCTCTTTATCACAGAGATCCTTAAGCCTTTTTGCATAGTGATTGTATTGTAGCCATTCTGCTTTCTCTTGTTCTGTCTCCTGGATGATCCAATTTCCCTTCCATCCATTCCAACGAGAAGGCTCCTGATAGTAGCCGACTTCAGCCTTGCAAGCGTCCCTAAAAATTCGCCATGCGACAAGCCCCCTTGTTTTCTTGTCCAGGTCAAGTTGGATGGCTATTTTCTCAAAGTACTGGTTCTGCTTTTCGTCAAGGTCGTAATCCAACTGCGAGGTGTCCGGTAAAGTAGGGTGAAGGCGTCTCGCTATTAATTGACACAGGGCGGTAGCGGCAGGGTTCAGCGAAGGGTCATTGTAGTCCGGCTTCAATTCGGCTTTGTACCCTTCGAGAATCTCTGCCCTTGTGATGGCGTGTACATCTTGGGCGTTCAATGCGACCGTCAAAAGAGCGGATGCGATAATGAAAAGGAATGTTTTAATTGTTGCCAAGGTTATTCCGTTTGAGAAATGGGTGATGCGCAATTCGTCCCCTTCTTTGAACTCATCAAAAAGCGGCAATTCCTCTATAGCTTTCATATGACTGGAACCTGGTTCAACGGGGTGTAAGCTAGAAGGTTTTCCAGGACGAATAAGTTCAACAATAAATCGTTTTAAGTTTTTGGTCTTTGGGGCTTCTTCTTTTGTTTTAGTTCTTGGTTTAGATACTCTCATGGCCTCTCCCTTCAGTTACTCCTTAGTCCCCTCGTACCTGGGCTTTACACGGGTGATGATATATTCACCATTAGTCTTCTCTTCGACATAAGCGCATAATGCGAGAAGAAGAAGGTTGTTATCTGCCAAATTGTCCTTCAAATTTTGGCCCTCACCGTTCTTCGCCACGCCTGCTTCCTGAAGCGTATATGCGCCCTCAGTGTGGTCTCTAATATAGTTAAAGATTTCATGAAGGATCTGGGCTGGATCGTAATTCATTGGAAATTCCCTTCATTTGCAGTTGAGAGGTGTGATCATTAAGCCATCCTCAAGCGCTGTCAGGCATTGAGGTATTCGGATCTGTGCGTGGGCATACCGCAGGTTCGTATGTTACCTACTATGCTCTTCTTGTCTAAAGTCGAGACTTACGTATCCTTTCCTGATCGCAAAATCGAGTGCTTGAGGAAGGGCTTCAACTGGAAATTCACCCCCGCGGGCGACCTTCCCATCTTTGCTGAACCAAGCAAACTTCACGGATCTCAAGCTGTTGCTACCTTGATCCCATGATGCGACCCCCAGACGGAGTTCACAACCCGGATTACTTCTTGCGGGCTCGCTAAATGCCACCTTCATTTTGCCACCCCCATGATATAGTTAGTACAATGTTAGTATCACAATACTATATACTATCAAGATCAACCGTTCAAGCCCTCATTGTGCATCATTCTTCAGCCGACCATTTCGCAGACACCTCGATTCTGAATGCAACTTCATTTTAAATGACTCAAAGTCTGGCCTCGACGCTTGTCCCCCGCACACTTTAGCAGAGGTCTATCCGAGAAGAGACCCAGATCTTACTCTTCTGCCCTTTCCCGTTCTTCGTGACGTTTTGCGCCATGTGTTCATCTTGAACATTTGGCACCATTTTTACTTTTTTACATTTCTTTAAAAACTTTATTTTTGTAAAGTTTGTGACAAATTGTACAAAGTTTACATTTTGCAAAGTTTTGTACATATTGTAAACTTTTCTACATTTTGTACAGTTCGCCACGCTTTCGTTGCACCTTCCGCAGATTCCCATCCGGTCGTTGTCTGTGAGCGTTCATTCCCTTCGACTTCGCGCGGCTACGCTCAGGACAGGCGTTGACAATTTTCACTGCCTCCTTCCGTCATTCCCGACAGAAAGAACTGGATCCCCGATCTGGTCGGGGATGACAGCAAGGAGATTCTTCGCCTCCGGCTCAGAATGACCAATTCGGGTGTCGTGGGCTTTTTCATGCCAGTTCCTCATGCAGGCTCTTCGCCTGCACCAAGCTACACTGTCTGGTTATGCTAGGATTGTCGGATTACGCTACGCCTGTCCTGAGCGTAGTCGAAGGGCTAATCCGACCTACCCTGTTGGGTGTCAGGCGGATTCCAGGTCGAAGATGGGAATGTCCATCGCGCGGGCGAGAGCGATCATCCTGGCGTCATAGCTGGCAAGAGCAATCGACTGGCCTTGATTGCGCAAGTAGTCGCATGACGCCAGATGCAGGGCGTCCAGCGTCCGCACGGACGTGGGAAAGGCATCCAGCGCACGCGCAAGCACGGGTGAGGAAAGTTCCAGCAGCGCAATTCGCCCGATGAGTAAGCGAGCCGCGTCACCATGAGATTCGGCGAGTTGGCGGGAATGCAGGCGGGTCCAGATCTCGTATTCCATCAAGCGGCTGGCTACCAGGATTTCATTCCAGAGACGGGCGGGCGGACGCCGGTCTTCGGCCAGGAGCTGGGCGAGCACAACAGAGGTATCGACGTAGATCACCGGTCGCTTCTATCACCATCCAATTCGCCGAGCAGGTCCTGGAGTGGTGCAACCGGTTCCGGCGTTGGAGGCTTCCCTGCGCCGGGCAGTATCGGTGGCGTCAACCATCCGCTACGTACCGCCTCGGCTAACAGGGCATCGGCCAGTATCGGGCTTCTGGTTTCTTGGGGAGGACCGATTTCTGCGATTACCCGGCCGCGATCGGTCACCAGAACGATTTCCCCCGATGCCGCCAGCCGCACATACTCGCTCAGCCGACTGTTGAGCACTTTGATGCCAACCGATCTCATGGATAATAAAGTAGCAACTGGAAGCTACCTTGTCAAACCATGCTGCCTACTCGACCCGCTGTCCAAAGGAATCTCGTCGTTCAGATTGTCGCATTACGCTACGCCTGTCCTGCCTGTCCTGAGTGTAGTCGAAGGAAGCGTAGTCGAAGGGCTAACCCGACCTACGCAGCTCAATCGCTGCCCCCCCACCTGTGCAAGCCGGACATGGTTTACAAACGAAACCGGACACATGGTTGACATCGCCTGTGGGGTTTCCGGTTGATGCCACTGCCGGACCGGGATGATCGTCAACGTCCGGTCATCCAGGGTCCCCCG
>MPMZ01000027.1 GCA_002238765.1 Nitrospira sp. bin75 | reverse complement strand
TTCAAAGCCGGGCTATGGTTTCGGCGTAGTCGTCTCGTCATGGGTCCTCCTCATTCACGGCAATCATGCCGCTCGTGAGCAGAAATGTCACTTATCCCCCTTGTTCAAATTTCCCGAGCCACCTCTCCGTCTTTGTCGATACGCAAACTATAATTCTTCTTCTTTGTGATAACGTAAAGAAACAGTGTGTGAAAATAAACAGAGGCAAGAAACTTCTTTTCTGCCAGCAGTATTTGATCTTCGTTCTTTATTTTTGAACGGTGACCCAAAAATGTGCTGCTGTCCAAATTGATATAGATCGCTTCCAGCTTATCTCCTTCTCCTAAAGGGTACATCACAGTCCCGTGATCCATTGAAATACCTTGTTCATCGAGATTATTCCAATCTAGTTTCTGGACGCGCTTGAGTTTCGGAAGACCTAAATTATCATTGTCGTCCTTTTCCTTGGGAGTAGGTTCTATTGACCCTTTTTCCTCAGTTATCTTGACCAAAACGATTTCTTCAAGCACCTCTCCGCTTCCATCTAAAGCCGCTTTGACCTGGAGTTCATCTCCAACCTGAACCTCTTTTGTAGGGTTGATGCTGACTTTAATGGTACCATTGTGCGGACTACTTTTTACAATATTCAGCAATTTTGAAATTTCTTTCTGGTGCCCTGGCCTGTCGCCACCCCCTGTATTGGAATACTTGAACTGCAATAATGCGAGGCTCAAACTCCCCGGGTCTTCAACGCGATCAAAATATTCGTTTTCGACATCGGTATCGAACAACAGAGTCTTTTCCCCGTTCAAAGGAACAGAAACCACGTTTATGCCGTCTTTCTTTCTTCGAAATTTAAACATAGACGGAAAACGGTTGGGGTTAAAAAGTTTTTCTTCTTTTGGTTCATTGGGTTTATTCTTTCCTGGTCCTTTCTTTTTGTCTTTGTGCTCTTCTAATTTGAGAGTCTGCTCCAAAAGCTTAAACAATTCACTGTTCTTAGGGAGATTCTTGGCAAATGATTTGATAAGTTCAGCAGTGTCTTCGCTTTCAAGCCCAATCGACTCTTTACGTCTGCGGTTTATTTCATCCAGATGGCTCCTTTGAAGTTTTTCTCCTAAATATTTTCGCAATTGCGATGCCTCAACGCCTTGCTTAAGGCGTTCTCGGTCTGACATAAACAACTCCTCACGGAAATCGGGCTTCATGCCGGTACAATCCACATGAATCAGCAGAGAATCTTTGAGTAGGTTGAATTTAAGGGTGCGTGTAATGAATTCAGAAGTGAAATGCCCATGAACCTGTCCATTAACAGAAAACATCACAGACATGGAATTTTTGAAAAATCTATCCTGAATTATTTCTTTGGTCTTCTTGGCATCTCTCCCTGACAGCTTTGGCTTAAACACGAAACAGCTAACTTTTGCCTTGCCAAACAGTTCGTCCTCGTATTCTTCAGAAAAAAATGAATCGACGTAGTCATTTTTGTCTTCCTCCAAACGCCGCTTGAGACCAAACAAATCGAGTTCCAAAACCTTGTTGTTTGGATAACGCTCCTTCTTATCGACTGTCAGAATTGGGAGCACCGGCTCAAACAAGAACTCGTTTAAGCTTTGATTCAGATCTTGAGCAAACCCAGCATAGCCCCGAGGAAATTGATAGGAATACATTTTTATAATTGTGCCAGTTCTGAACTTCCGTCGAAATAGTCTTAAATCCATATCACCGCATTCAAACGAGGGAACGCTTCCTCGAATTTTCAAATACTCAAAATAGCTGTGTCTCTTAGCATCTTGCGCATTCCCTATTTTTCTTTGCCGCACGAGGGTAAATCCAAACTTGCCCTAGTTATCAAACCGTTTCGATGCGATGAGTTGATAGCGTTCCTTACCGCAAAATAACAGGGCGCCACTGCCACCCATGTTGTATTTACCTTGCACAAAATGGATGTGAATCTTATTGCCGCGAACGAGGGAAAGAAAAGTCTTCTCAAAATCTTCAGGATGCTGTCCTTCACCGTTGTCATATATAATGACTGAGGTATTTCTCGGTGGGCCGTCAGCGATAATCTGAATTTCTTCGGCCTGCCTTCGCCTCACGGCCTGAAGATCCCATTGTTTGTGATCGACGAAAAATATCTGTCGTGCTTCCTCCATGTTACGCGGAGCCTCAGGAGCCTTGGGGTCTATTCCAGCTTCATGGCATTTTTTCATCAAAAGAGCGTCGATGGAATTCGTCACTTTTTCGACTATAGCCGCTATAGGGTTCGACTGCTGCCCTCTAACGATGCCAAAATAATTTTCGTCACCGCCTAAAGGGTGCCAACATTCATCACGGAAAATCTCTGGATGTTCGTCAATAATCTCCCGAACCTTATCTTCAGTTGGAGCGAAGAAAACTTTTTCAAATAAAGCTTTGCTATCAATAGAGGCCATAAATATCAGTCACTTGTTTTGCAGGAAAGCTGGATTTGAACGGAATCCATTTCATATCATCGCAACCGAAATCTTTTTCAATTCAACTCCTGTCTTCTTCCAAGCGTGCCAGCAATGGAGGAAGTTTTTCTTCCAAGACTTCGCGTTGAATCTCACCTGTCTTCTTGATTTCGAACGTGGAGTGCTCCTCCAAATCTCGAAGTAAGGCGTCGCACAATTTGTTGAGAAAACGCGGAGTTTTTAATGTTGCCGCCTTAATCAATAAGTCGAACGCATCATTGCTGAATGGGAACGTTGGAGAGCATTTCGTGCCCTCAATACGGTTATATTTGAGCAAATCCAGTAGGTAGTCTCTCATTTCATCGGCGCCTGGCTGTTGGAAAATGACATGTTGATTCACCCGCTGCATAATGGCTTGTCCTAGGACATTCTCAATAACGGGGAGTTCTTCTGGCTCACTAAAAGTGAAATTCAGCATAAACGTCAGGTGAGAGTTCGTTCGGTCGATAACCTCTCGAAGAGCCTGCGTAAAGGATAAATAGTACCTGGTCGTAAAGTAAACGAGGTCTTCCATTTCATCGACCCAAAGCAGGATTCGACTAAAGTTTTTGCGCTCTTCCGACCTCCCGTGAATGAGAAGATACAGCACCCCGACAATTGCCAATGCAAATTCGTGGTCGCTTATCAAGCGTTTCGCAACACCGATTTCTCGTAACTCCTTGGCAGTTCCTCCCCCAAGTAAGTATGTCCTTGTGAGAAGGCGATTATCATTATCGATCTTCGAAAGTGCAGCGGCTATATCCTCAGAACCAGTTGCGTCCAAAAGCAGCTTATTGGAGTCCCCAAACCGCCGAAGATTATCAGCCGCTTGGACGATCTGATCAAAAGTGACGGCATTAAAGAGCCTGTTAGAAAAATCGACAAATGCCTTTTGTGGTTGTTTAGGAGACTCAATGATTATGGGGATGAATCGAAAGTAACTTCCTACTTCCTCCAGGTGAGAATATTGTGCAGAGAAATATTGTGCTGCATGGGTCTTTCCTGCACCAAGACGGCCCCGATTCAACACACACAGACGCAAGTACTCAGAACTAGAACGGTCAAGAATGGCTTGGAACTCGCTTTTCAGGTTGTTGAAACCAAACCATGGTATTTTGTCATGATCTCCAGGTGTTACCGGAAATGCACTATCTTTTAGGTGAAATTTTTCAAACATATTCAGTGCCTCCAGTGATCAGTGACCTTCTTGATCAACTTGAGATGGCCCACGCTCTTGGAAGACTTCCTGATAATTTTGTCCTTTTCACTCTCGGTTCTGTCGCTCCATTTCTTTGCCCCCGCTGCGTATACGTTACGAAGGGCTGCTTTAACGTCATCAAAACTAGTTTTACGCTCTTTGAGGAGAACTGCCCCCACGTACAATATAACGTCTGCGGATGTCCATAAGTTTATGCCAGGGAAAGACTGTCTCATAGACTTTAAAAAGGAATTGGAAGCTTTTTCGTCATCAGTTACAAAGACGGCATGGCCGATTGTATTTGTAAGTAGAAGCTCAAGGGCTACTCGCGCATTACCATGTTCGCCTTTATCTCGAACACCAAAGGTTGCAGGCGGAGTACTGTAGAATGGTCCAATAATATCTTGGTCATTGGTGAGAGTCGTTGGCAAATGTGTTCGATTACTCAGAAAACGCTTCCAATATGTAATTTCTCGGCTTGATACAAGATTCGTGTGTTGCTGTAACTCTTTTCGAATTGTTTGACAAACACGGACGTCAAAAAATTGTCGCATGTAATAGAGAATATCCTTTCTTGCCAACTCGATGTCATCAAGGTTAATGATACTACACGTATCAAGGACGCAAGCGGTTTTTGTAAAATGTTTCATGGCTGATTGGTTAAGAGGATTTCTTGCCATGGCGAATGATGAAGGACTGTGTCGGACGTGAAGCAAAATGAATCTGGTAACGGTGATGATGACACTCCACGGTTGTTGCCTGAATCAGCTTTTGCTTGTTTTTTACAAGGCATAGGAGCAACGGAGTGTGAAAACACAATAAAAAAAGGAGAAAGTCACTACATCTGATTTTAGCCAACGTCGGTTCTCGAACGAGCCATTTGAAAGCCTCATCCAGAGCCGAACAAATATTATCCGCAGTCAAAAACATTTCTCTTTTTTGGATTGTCGAGCAGTAGTTTAGCGTAAATGCCAAAAGGTGTGAGTCAGTTGGTGTTGTTGTGTTCGTAAGATCTTCCAGCCAGTCCCTGTGTTCTTTCTTGGCAGCAAGATTGGTGTTGGCAGATGGAACAGACTCCAGAATACCTAAATCAGCCAGCCAATGCAGTTTCGCGGATACCAAATGCTCCGCGTAAGACTCCGGTCTTTTCCAATTCCGAATGGAAATCATCCTGTCCTTGGCCAGACTAGCTAACCGTGTGCTTGTCGAACTTGACGCAGCACCGCCAAGGACATATAGAAGTTCCTTTTGGTACTCGCGTTGTATCGAAATTGGTCGTCTATTTCCATTCAGCAATAAACGAGCTATCGTGGATAGGCCAAAGTAATCGGTCGCTAGAAGAGAATGAAAAAAGAACGTTTTGGAGGGACCAGTCAATGGGTAAGGATGAGCGGCATCCGGGCGAACGGCCTGAAGAAGATATAGGCCTCGCCCCGTAAGATTGAAAACTGACCCCTGGCGAACTAAAAAATGAAGTGCAATGGCTATATCGAGATAGTGTTTAACGCTGGATGCCTTCGACGTGAGTTGACCAGAATCAAACCCATTGCTATTGATGTTCTTTTTTAGTTCGGCAAGTTCTTCAGTTGACGGCGAGAGAAGCAACGACTCGACTTTTCTGCCGCGGGCTACTTGTCCAAGAATGTAAATGATGCAACCGAGACGCCTTGACTGCGTATTGACGGACAAAACGCCACTGTTGTTATCAAACCATATGGGCGACTGGGAGACAAAACCCGTGAAGAGTTCAGTTGCAATTCGAGCAGTGACATTCACGCTGG
Source organism: Nitrospira sp. bin75 (assembly GCA_002238765.1). Lineage (GTDB taxonomy): Bacteria > Nitrospirota > Nitrospiria > Nitrospirales > UBA8639 > Bin75. Next base: position 32,535 of record MPMZ01000027.1, on the reverse strand, counting down.
CAACTCCCGTCTCCAAAGGGAAGTTCTTTTGAGACGTCGAGTCTGTTGTCATAACTGACAAATCAAGCACGCCCTAGGTTCGTCATCATCTTCTTCTATCCCCCCTAAGACTTCGATGAGTTTTTTGTTGCCTCGCTTGCCTTTTTTCCGTTCTTCGGACTCAGCATAACGTGCCTTGATTCTAGCGACATTCTCAGGTTTTCGAAGTTCGCTTAAGGGCATTCCTTGAATCCAGGTGAAGGTCTTACCAGGATCATCCGTAATCTTCTCGTACTTCTGGGCCTCTTCGAATTGGTCAGGATGGGTTTCAAGCAGACGCACCCACTCAATCGGGCGCTGAAAAAAGCAGAAGTAGCATCCTGAATGGGTCCTGCCCCATGTGAGATAGGGCGGCATCCCAATGCCACTATCCCGCAGGATCTTCATAACGCCTGCGTAGTCAATCCCATCTTCTTTGAATGGAAACACAGCTTTTATATTCGGCTTTGTGCTGATATAACCGACGCGGTCTTCGTCGGCGCGAAGGCCGACGTAGCTGATCACAGCATCTTCCCCCACGTATTCCTCAAACGGTTTCAATTTAAGCAACTTCGTACACCATCGCATATTCGGCGATGGAAGATAACCGCCAAAAACCTCAAGCCAGTGGTCGAATCCAGCGCGGGCATTCAGGCGCACAATCTTTTTGCCTAGGAAGGCTTCAACGCGATTCAAGTATTCATACGTCTCGGTCAATTCCTTGTCGGTGTCGCAAAAGATGTATTCCATGTCCTGCACACGATCACGCATATAAAGCGCGAGTGCGGTACTATCTTTGCCTCCCGACATACAGAGGATGTGCCGCGTTCCTTGGCTCATGCCTTTCCTTTTTCTCCTTCTACCAAATTCTTCGAAATTGCCCGAGATGCCGCTACGAGACCAAGACGTTTGTCTTTGGTCAATAAGCCTTCAAATTGCCTTTGCAGATCTTGCAGCTTGTCTTCTTCGTTTGGTGCGTAGTGAACCACTTGCTCATGCTCGACCCCGTCGGCTTGAGTTATCGCCAACCGAACGCCAACGGAATTCTTGGGCAATTCGCCACCGGCGAACGCAACACTCTCCACACGATGAAATCTTGCGGCATATTGGCTAAGCTCGTAGCTGAAGATCTCTTCTTCCACGTCATGCCATTTAGATGGTGGTTTGAGTGCAAGATAGCTCGCGACTGATTCGAGCCAATCTGATTCCGGCAAACTGTCATCCATCAACCTTAGACAGAATGCTCGAAGCTTCGGTTCTGTTATCGTGAGTAGAATTTGTTCAGACCTGGCTGAAAGGGCCATCCGAAACTGTTGAAAAGCGCCCGGCAAGGCAAACGTGGCACGCAATTCTTTCCGCAACCGCTCCTGCAATTCAGGGAAAGCTATCTTTAAGTCGTCCAATGCGTCTTTTAGCGTCTTCACAAAAACTGGAACCGTTTTGCTAGCTGAGGTTACGGCCGGGATCGGTTCAAAGCCACATGCCTTCGGCAGTTCCGTGAACAAGAGCGTCACAGGTTCTCGGGCGTTCAAGATGGCGTCTCTAACAGCCAATGTCGTGCCGGAGAGCTTCTTTGTATTCAACACGTAGTTCGGAAGTTGAGCAACAAAAACGCACAGTTGCTTTACCACGTCTAGGAGTTCGATTTCTTGCTGTGCCGACCCTTTGATGTCCAATACAGTTAGGAGCCGTTGAAAGAGTTCAGCCCGAACACCTTCGATCTTGCAATATTGAATATCAAATCGCTCCGGAGCTTTCGTAAGCACGAGCATCGCTTCTCCATTGAGTTCACGGAGAAAGGTGCCGTCTTTGTAAAAAGCCACGTCTTTTTCATATGCGATGGCAAACACTGTCAGGAAAAGTGGAATGAGTCCATCGCGAACGCCGTAAGGTGGCTTTCTCAGTTCAGCAAACAACAATGCTACGTTGACGCGGCTATCCGGTTCTTCCATCACAATTTCACGAATCCGTGCAAGCGTCGGCAGGACGTTACATTTCTTATCAATCTCGTCGTTGGGCACGCCTATTTGCCAACGGTTCGCTCGCACATCGTGCAGTCCTGTATTCTTGAGCACCGAGAGATACATGCTCATCTCCGGTGGCTTTTTCTCAGGAATCATGCCCAAGAATTCAGTTTCCGCATCCGTGAACATACGTTCGATCAGCCGCATCCGCGCCGCTGCCGCCGCTGAACTCAGATTGCGACGATTGACGAGTTCACTATGAATGCGCGGAGCACAGTTGTACACTTCGTCGAATATTCGAGACAGCATAGACAGGAGGTCGCGGCCCTCTTTGATTTTGAGCTGATGCCCTTTGTGGAACCATTCGAGCATCATCTGGCCGGTAAAATGTTTGAACCCGACGTAGCTTTGAATTCTTTTTTCCAACTGTAGGCGGGCTGCGGCTTTTTGACGTGAGACTTCTTCGCGGGCGAATTTATCCGCATTCAGTTCGGGCGTATTCGTAGAAATCCACTCCCATCGTTGAACCTCTTGAACCAAGTTCGCCAAGTGATTGAGGGGAGAAGGAACCGCTACCAGCCAGTTCGAGCACTGTTTGACTCTTGGGTCTTTTACGAACTCCAATGCAGTCTCACGCTCGATTGGCGTTTCGCACAACGGCACGATGATGAGTCCATCGGCGTCAGCGAGGCGCCGTTCAAACAGACCGGACAATTCGTTCGCTGAGCAATAGTGGACATCAAAGTGACGGAGGTTCCCCGTCTCGATGTAATGTCGCCGAGCGACGATGGGCCGGGACTCCAAAGAATCCTTGATAAAGCTGCCTACGTGCTGCGGGGCATCAACGACTCGGCTTGCATCCTCGTAAGTCTTTTCCAGATCGACAGACGTGTGCGGCCACAGGCAGAGACCCCGAGCCCGACCACGGTCGTAGAGAACCCGCCTGTCCTTGTGGAGTTTCTTGAGGGTGCTTTGAACCTGTTTTCGTTCGGTTGGGTGAAATCTTGCCAAAGCCAACACAACCAATTCCTCGGTGGGTAGGAGATCTCCATCGTTAATCAGGTTGAGGATTCCTACTGTTTTTAGAATCTTAACTTGGAGTTCGTCTTCCGTGGCGAAACTGTCCACTACGGAATCAATGAGGTTCCAGTGGCTGCGGTAGCTCTGGACGGCAAGACGATGACCGAAGTTTGTCCGCACATAATCATAGAAGTCGTGCAAGCGATACAGATCTCCTTCGTGTGGGCTTCGCTCTGAAAATACCTGCAAGCCAAATGGTTCGTTTGACATCAGGAAGCTGAAGAGCGAACGCTCGTTCTGTCCGAAACGCCGGAACGTGCGAATGAGAATCGGTAAGACCGTCGGGTGAAGGGGGTAAAGCCGGGTTGCGACAGTAAGCAAAGAGTTGGTTGAGCTAGAGCCAAACCAACCTCGCGCCATACCTTGTTCCATGGCTTGTCTCAATTCCAGTGACTCCGTTTGTGGTATTCCCCTTGTGCGGACGTTTATGGCTGAAGCGATGACATTGGCGACTTGATCGATAGGCTGATTGAAGACAATTTCTTCAAACCGCCCCGCGACTTTTTCCCATTCGCGTTGGGCTGATTGGCTGAGCAGGTCCGAGTAAGCATTGAATCCTTGATGCAGGAGACACACAACAAACAATGCTTGATCACCGCTCCGTGAAGCCGCTTCGGCCAGACGTTGTAAGAGGAAAATATCCTGCCGTTGTGGATGTAGGGCGGCAAACTCTAAGAATTTTCCGAGTTCATCCAGAATTAAGATCAGCCCCTTACCCTTCGAATCTGCAATGATCCGGGAATTCACTTCGTGAACGAGTTGGAAGATTTGGTCGTCGGTAGGTTCGTGTCCTGCATCGAGCAAGCGTTGAACTGTAAGCACGAGATTTTTCTTGGTCCCACGTCCGTAAATCTGAGTTAGGGTCTGGTGCAGTGAACTTAGGATTGATGTTCCCAAAGCCTGCCGCGAGCAAGTCACCAACACGGGGACGAAATGAGGCCGTCGCGTTACACCGAACTGACGAAAGGCAACGGCTTTGCGTAGCTCCGGTGGAAAAATCTTTTCACGGCCAGCGAACCAGTGTGCGAGTAACAGCGCAAAACTCGACTTTCCGCTGCCATAGTCGCCGGTCATCCGCCATGCTCGTTGCCCGGAACGCGGTTTAAGCCCATTTGCTACGTACCCCAAACAAGAACAGGTGAAATTCGTCGCCACGTACCCGGACAAACAAGTCGGATCGTTAAAATCCCTTTCAAGATGCGTAGAACGAAGGAACCGGCTTTTGACCTGGAACAGATCGCCTATTCTTTTCCTAACCATCATTCACCGCGCCCGAATAGATTTCCTTCAATAACTCCATGCTGTTCCGGTCTCGGGTTTTTTGGACTTGTTGCAAGTTCGCCGATTCCATGTATTTTAAGAATCCGTCTGTCTGCTGCGCCAAAGCCTCAACTCGTATGCGGACATCTTCTTCTGGAAGCTTGAATATCTGACCCGGGCTGCCATGACCATGAGCGATCTCCCGTACTGTCAGGGTCGATTCCACCTCGTGACGTTTTTCCCAGAAGTCATTTAGGCAGTACACAAAGAGTTCCGGACTGATGTCGGGTTTTTCTTCGCGATTGAATCCATAAATCGTTTCATGTTTACCCGACTGGCGATCAAGCTCACGCTCCCCTATTCTAAGGACGAGTTCAAGTTCGACGAGTGGACAATCCAGGTTGTCTTCCTGAACTCCTCCTTTCCGGCCCCGAGTTGGATAGTAGGTGTGCAGAAACGTGTTGAAGTGTTGTTGCAACGTGACCGTCGAGAACTGACTCTCCTGCTTTTCCGCCTCCCTTTCAAGTGCCTTGAGGACAGCACTGGGCACGAGTTCAGGTTCGTGCCAGCGGTTCAGCAAAAAGTCCCACGCCAATAGTGGATTCGCTATATTGGTGGCTAGGTTCCAGTGAAGGAGCCAAAGCGTTCGAATGTCTTCCAGAAACGGATCGACCCCTTTTTCGGCAAGCAGGATTCTTCCGAAATCGGTGACCGAAAGGCTAGGCCTCTTTGTCTCTGCTTCCGCCATGCCCATCACTTGCGACCAAAAGCGAATGGAACGAACCATATTTTTACCGACACCCAACTTGACCATTGCGCCTTCTTCATCTCCAAAAAGTTTCGGATCCTCTTGTAGACCACGCACTGCTTTGGGTAGCCATGCATAGCGGCATGGGAACGACTCGTGGCCTGAAATCCGATAAGTTTTTGCCGGTTCTGTAGAATCTCTATGTTGAGGATATTGAGTAGACATCAAGTAGACCGCAGGCACCGAGGTCGATGCATGGTCCTTAGAGAAGGTGGAGCGCTACGATTGGTCAGGATGTAAACCGAGAAACTGATAGAGATAAGTATAGCGCGATAGAAGATTTTTTTCAAAAGATTACGGTCGGCACAACCAGAAATAGATCTCTAAGTCAAGAATTCTCCATGATTCTCTTAGAGACTTCTTCGCCTAGCAATCAATCCACGGTTGGGCTATAGTAAGGAATACCCATAATGAATTCGCCAACTCTATACAAAGGGGGTGACTGGCTTCGACGGGGATCAGGAGGTCAACGGTGCGTGTCGAGCTTCTCGGAGTCTCGTTAAACCTTCGGGAAACCAATAATTGCCAATCAAGACTTGGCTCTCGCAGCTTAATTGACTGCGACGTCTCCCCATTCTCTGTCTGCGGGCATGGATGAGGCGCTACTTCAGCAGGCTGGTCCAATGTTGGTGCTCAGCAACGGCGGATGAGACTTTTCTGGGCTAGCGAACGCTCTAAGCCGGTCAGTGGGCGTGGGCGGTTGCGAATTCTAAATCATTGGCTACACACGTAGGACCGTTGTGCTGAATATCTTCGGACGCGGGTTCAAATCCCGCCACCTCCACCATAAGGGCCTCTGGACTATTTGATCCAGAGGCCTTTTTTATTCAAAGTTGATGTGTGCACTGATTCGTGGCGGCCTGAGTCGCGCGATGAAAAAGACAAGAAGCAAAGACACTGGATTCCCGATCAGGTTGGGAATGACAGACAAAGAAGGAAGACAGCGTCATGAGATGACGCGGCTACAAATGCCTCTACCTCCCCTCGCCCCTCCTTACAAAGGAGGGGAACACAAAGACACTGGATTCCAGTAAAGCGCCTGGATCCCCGATCCAGTCGGGGACAAGCGTCTGGAATGACAGCAGGAGACCTGGAGAAATACCATGACGGCCACCGAGACCACCCTGCGCAAGGGCATTCGCTACCAGCCTGATGAAAAGCCGCCGGTGCCGCTCGCCTTTGGGCTTGGGCTGCAACTCGTGGTGCTTTGCGTCGCCGGGATCGTTCTGACTCCGGCGATCGTGATCCGGGCGGCCGGCGGGAGCGAAGCCTTCCTGTCATGGGCCGTGTTTGCCGCGATCCTGGTCAGCGGTACAACCACGCTGATCCAGGCCATCCGGTTCGGCCGATTCGGCGCGGGGTACGTCCTCCTGATGGGCACTTCCGGTGCCTTCATCGCGGTCTGCGTCGCGGCGATCGCCCAGGGCGGGCCGGCGATGCTCGCCACCCTGGTGGTCATTTCCGCGCTCTTCCAGTTCGTGTTTTCCACGTGGCTGTCGCTGTTCAGGCGTATTCTGACCCCGGCCGTCGCCGGCACGGTCATCATGCTGGTGGCGGTCACGGTGATGCCGATCATCTTCAACATGCTGAAGTCTGTCCCGGAGGGCGTCTCCCCGTCAGCCGCGCCGGTAAGCGCCCTCGCCACGATGCTCGTGATTATCGTGATCGCGCTGAAGGCGACCGGCACGTTGCGTCTCTGGGCCCCGGTCATCGGCGTGGTCGCGGGTTCGGTGGTGGCGGCGTTTTACGGTCTCTACGACATGAACCGCGTGGCCGAAGCGTCATGGATCGGTCTCCCGGACGGCGCATGGCCGGGCTTTGACCTGGAGTTCGGGCCGGTGTTCTGGGGGCTGCTGCCGGCGTTCGTGTTCGTGACCCTGGTGGGCGCCATCGAAACCGTCGGCGACGCCGTCGCCATCCAGCGCATAGCCTGGCGCCGTCCCCGGGCCGTGGACTTCCGCGCGGTGCAGGGCGCCGTGGCCGCGGACGGCGTAGGCAACTTGCTCTCCGGTCTCGCGGGGACCGTGCCGAACACGACCTATTCCACGAGCGTGTCCGTGGCCGAACTCACCGGCGTCGGCGCCCGCCGCGTGGGCGTGGCCGTGGGGCTCCTGTTCCTCACGATGGCGTTCTTTCCCAAGGTCCTGGCCGTGATCCTGGCGATCCCCGGTCCGGTGGCCTCGGCCTATCTCACCGTGTTGCTCTCGATGCTCTTCGTGGTCGGCATGCGGGTGGTCTTCCAGGATGGGATGGACTATCGCAAGGGACTGGTCTGTGGGGTCTCGTTCTGGATCGGCGTCGGGTTCCAGAACGGCGTGATCTTCCCCGAGTACTTCGCGGAGTTCGCCGGCGGGCTGCTCCAGAACGGCATGACGGCCGGCGGGCTCGTAGCCATCCTGATGACCCTGTTCGTGGAACTGACGGGAGCCCGGCGTAGCCGGATTCAGGTTCCGTTCGATATTTCTGCCCTGCTGCAGATCAGCGAGTTTCTGCGGGCGTTCGCCTCCCGCATGGGGTGGGACGCGGCAATGGCCGACCGCCTCGACGCCGTGGGCGAGGAGGGATTGCTGACGCTGCTCCAGGACAAGAGCGAAGCCGAGCGCGGGCAACGGCGCCTGCTGCTGATCGCGTACGAGGAAGACGGCGGAGCGCACCTGGAATTCATCGCCAACACCGGGGATGACAACATTCAGGACCGCATCGGGCTGCTCGGCGCGCGGACCACGGGGGACTTGATCGAGATCGAGCATGAAGTCTCACTCCGGCTGCTGCGGCACCTCGCGTCCTCGGTCCGCCACCAGCAATACTATGACACGGACATCGTGACCGTCCGCGTGGACAGACCCTCAGACTGAAAATAGCGCGGGCTTCTCCTCAGCAGGGACAACCACGGGGGGTGTCCCTACTATATCGCCAAGGATCTGCTCATGTCCTGAAAGGGGTTGTGACGGTCAGGCCTTCAATCTGCTGGCTATGCGTCAGGTCTTCGCTGTAGAGGGTGTGACAGCCCGCTTCGAGCGCGGCGGCGACGATGAGAGAATCGTAGAAGCTGAATCTGTAGCGGGTTTGCAGGTCGAGGCTACGTTGGTACAGCATCAGGGTCGGGTTGACCCGCCAAAGCGGTATCAACGTGTCGTCCAGTATCTGTCTGGCTTTCTCCGGCGTTGCATTGAGTTTTCGGATTATGACGTTAATCGTCTCCTGAACAACCTGATAACTGATGCAACCGGTTTCGTTCACCAAGGACTCCTGAACCAGACGAACCGCTCTCCCGCGTTTATGGTCATTGGTTTCATCAAACAAATAAACGAAAACATTGGTGTCGAGGAAGTGTTCAACGCTCATTCATTTCGTCCCGAGTAAACTTCCGCCCTCCCGTAAATAGCTGGCCTTGCAACTCACGAATGGTTCGCATGGCCCGGGCCACCTGCTGTTCCCGCCCGACATAGTTCTTGAGCCACAACCGAAATTGCTCATTCAAGGTCGTATGCTCGGCCATGGCACGCCGGCGGGCCGCTTCAATCAGGTTTTCCTCGGCGCTTAAGGTAATGTTTTTCATGGTGGCCTCCTTAACGTTTACTGACAGATCTACACTGCTATAGTGTACACTATTATCGTGTATATGCAACTACCTATGTCAGCTATTTCAGAAGAAAACCCCGGACGGAACTGCTCGGCACACGGATCACACGGGATCTGATCCGGGCAGGAAGAAAGCTGTCGTTGCCAAGGATACGAACGCCTCTAGCCCGCAATTCTCACCGGGCTCCGTCGGCGAGGGCGTCGAGACGCCGCTGTGCCGTGGCGCACGGACTGGAAGACGCTGAAGGCATAGTTGCCACTATGTCGAAGTGGCTTGCGGGAGTACGCCCCGGCACAGCGTGTGGACCGGCGCCCGTAGCAGGAGGCTGGTGAGAAATGCGGGCTAACTCTCCATCATTTCCAGGCGGGCGTCGAATTCGTGGCCGCAGGACACACAACGAATGCAATCCGATTCGACCATGGGTTCGTCGTCGCGAATCCCCATGCCGCCGCAGTCCGGGCATCGCGCCAAGTGCAGGACTTCGTCCTTGAGATTTTCGTACCGCGTGCCCCGTAAGCAATAGACGGGTTCGCCGTCGAGCAGCCAGGGCTCGCAGTCCTTGTTGACCACCGGGAGGACAATGTAATGGTGATCGACGTAGTCCCGAATCGCTTCATGAGTCGTGAGCCCGTCCTTGAGCAACTTCCCGGTCCTGGCATCATAGATGGCTCCATCCTTCACAATGGCTTTGGTCGGTCCCATGTGACACCTCCTTGGAGTAAAGGAACGATCAGGGCTTTATGAGTACGACTTTACCGTCCTTCCACACGCAGATCGGTGTGTTATGCATACGCGCGGTTTTCCGGGCGGCTTTAGCGGCCCGGCGTAAGGCACGGCCGACACTACGCGAAAATTCTCGAGTCTCTTTTTGGGCCTTCTCAGGTTTCATGGACCCTCCTCCAAGAGTCGAGGGATGTCCTCGGAATTGTCATACACCGTCCAAGTATCGGCTAACGAGCGATACACGGCATGAAAATTCTTCCAGCCTCGATCAAAACGCCGTAACACCTCATAACGCGGGACATCATGGCCACCCTGTCGCACACGTGTTGCGATTCGCCGGAGGGCAACCTGCGGTGAAGGAAGCCAAAGAAAAATTATTTCGATGCGATACCCTGCCAATTTCAAATTCTTGAGCCGTTGCACGTATGTCAGCCCACTCAACGTGCTTTCAAAAGCAAAGTCCTTCCGTCCATGCGCGAGACGATCCAGTTCTTCCAGCACGAGTCTGCCCGCCGTTCGTCCGGCCAAGTTGGGATCAAGGGGTGAAAGGCCGCTTGCAATGAGGTCTGCGTTTACAAAGTGAACCACACTTGCTTCCTTAGGGAGAAATTCTCTTGCAAAGGTGGTCTTGCCCGCACCATTGGGTCCCGCGATCACAATGCAGCGTGGAGACTTGGTCGTTTGCTTTCTCACGTCAGCATTGCCAAAACCCGCGGGCTCTGCCTTTCTTCCCTCAAATCTCACCAGATTATCCGTCTTTGAGACTGAAAAAGAAAGCCTCAACTTCCTCACCCTCACCTTAATCCTCTCCCATCAAGGGAGAGGAAACTGGAGGAAGAGCCCATCCCATCGAGGGATAGGAAATCAGGGGCGAGGGTAAGAGCGGCCAAGAGAATCTTTGCAGCCGCCCCATTTGTGCCCTGCTGTTTGGGAGACTATAATTCTTCTTTTATGACACCCTCACCTTAATCCTCTCCCATCAAGGGAGAGGAGAGCAGAGGGTTTTCGCATCGGGTTTACGTGTTTCGCAATCGACATGGGACCATGATGGCTGCGAACAGAAGAATTGGTTGATGGGATCGAGCCATGACAGAAATGGAAGGCGAGTAAGATGTTCAAGCACTTGAGAATACAAAATTTCAAAGGCTGGAAGGATACCGGCAAGATCGAGATGGCTCCTATTTCCCTGTTCTTCGGCGCCAACAGTTCAGGCAAATCCAGTATCGGACAATTCCTGATGATGCTCAAACAGACAGTTGAGTTGCCTGACCGAAAGGCCGTGTTTTATCCGGGCGGGAAATACTCGGCGGTCCAACTCGGCTCTTATCAAGAGATGGTCTTTAACCGCAATGCTTCACACAAGATTGCGTTTGAGTACCGGTGGTCACTACGTGCGCCCCTGGAAATTGAAGATCCTGTTTCCGGGAAACCGTTTTCTGGAGAAGATTTGACGTTTCATGCAGAAGTCGGATTGGAGGACACGGGTCTGGAAAGCAAAGACCTGAACTCGCCAGGGCTGAATCATCTTAAATACGAGTTGATGAAGAATGATGAAGTCACGTTAACCCTTACAATGGGTCGCAAGGCTACAAACAAGTCCGGATACGAAGTTGGTGCCACCGGATACAAGCTGAGGCGCAAACAAGGACGAGCGTGGCCCATTGGTGCTCCGGTTCGCTTTTACGGGTTCCCCGATGAGGTAGTGGCTTACTATCAGAACGCGGACTTTGCTCAAGCATTGAACTTACGGCATGAAAAACTGTTTGGCTCCCTTTCCTATCTTGGTCCACTTCGGACTAGGGCGGAACGTCTGTATTCCTGGTCGGGCAGTGAGCCGGAAAGTGTAGGTTACGAGGGTGAAAACGCGATTGCAGCTATTCTGTCCGCGCGGAACCGTAAAATCAGCTTGGGGCCTAATTTGAAAAATAGGCCTTTACAGGAAATCGTTGCTTCAGCTTTAAAACAAATGGGGTTAATCGAGACATTCAAGGTCAACCCCATCTCCAGAAAACGGCAAGAGTATGAGGTCAAAGTTCGCACGAAAGGCTCAAATGATTCGGTAGACCTTCTGGACGTCGGGTTCGGCATTTCGCAGGTTCTTCCGGTGCTGGTACAGTGTTTCTATGCGCCACCGGGATCGATCATTTTAATGGAGCAGCCGGAAATTCACCTTCATCCCCGTGCTCAATCTGCTTTAGCGGATGTGATGATCGATGTGATCAACTCCAGAGAAAATCATGCCGACAGAAACATCCAGTTGGTCATTGAAACCCATTCGGAACATTTTCTTCGTCGTCTGCAGCGTCGGATTGCCGAGGATCGTCTCCCCAAGGAAAAGGTATCAGTCTATTTCGCCAACGTCACGAACACGCCAGCCACTCTTGTTCCATTGGAAATCGACCTCTACGGGAATATTCAGAACTGGCCGGAAAACTTTTTTGGAGATGAGATGGAAGATGTTGTCGCCCATGGAAAAGCGGCAATGGAAAGACGCAAAGAGCAAGGTGCGCCTCACAAGTGAATCTTCTGAAGAATAAATGTCTGGTGGATACGAATGTACCGAAAACAGCCAACCTTGCCACCCAACATGATCCTAACTCTGATGTTTCCGATGATTGCGTGCTGGCATGTATTGGGGCGGTTGAGCACATTATAAGAAAGCGCGGACTGGTCATTGATGCTGGAGACGAAATCTTCGATGAATACCGGCAACAGCTTTCCATGAAAGGGCAACCTGGCGTTGGTGACCGTTTTATGAAATGGGTTCACGATCATCGCTGGAATGCCGATAAAGTTACCCAAATACCAATTGTCAAGAACGGCAACTCATATGATGAGTTTCCCAACCATGCCAAGTTGCGAAACTTTGATCCTTCTGATCGCAAGTTTGTCGCTGTTGCCAACGCGCACCCTGGAAATCCACCTATTCTGCAGGCCACAGATAGTAAATGGTTGGGATGGGAGAAGGCCTTAGCTAAGGTTGGAATTACCGTCGATTTTCTCTGCCGTGACTATGTCCAAACCAAGTACGCGAAAAAGATAGGCTCGTGAAAAACGACTTTTTCAAATTCCCCTCTACACCTCATCTGACGCTTCCGGATGGCATTCACATCAGAGGTGAGAAACTCTTGTCGGAATCCGAACGGGATGCATTTCTGCGACATGAGCTTGTGGTTGAAGAAAAGGTTGATGGGGCCAATCTCGGCATTTCGTTTGATGTCGATGGGAATATTCGTGCGCAAAACAGGGGCTCTTATCTGCATCTCCCGGAGTCGGGCCAATGGAAAAAACTTGGAGAATGGATGGCTTCCAGAACAAACACTCTATTCGACCATCTCGCGGATCGCTACATCCTTTTTGGGGAATGGTGCTATGCACAACACTCGGTGCCCTACGACTGGTTGCCGGATTGGTTTCTGGGTTTCGACATTTACGACAAACGGGCTTTACGATTTCTGTCCTGCAACAGGCGTGACGAATTCCTGGAGAAAATGTCCATTGCCCAGGTTCCTATTATCGCACGCGGTCACTTTACATTTCGGGATATTCCCAAGCTCTTGTCACAATCAAAATTTGGCTCACAGCCTGCGGAAGGCCTCTATCTCCGGTTTGACCAAGACGAACAACTGGGGCAACGGGCTAAACTGGTTCGCCCTGCCTTTATCCAATCCATCGGACAGCACTGGTCGCAATCGGAAATCAGGCCCAACCAACTGCTGCAGAACATTCATACTTGAGATTGTTTGATCATCAAGAGAACAAAATTGATTTTGGGTCCCTATACGTCGATCCTGAGATAGATGGTAACGGAACAGGAGGAGGATTCTCATGAGTTTGGCTGATAAGCAATGCGTGCCGTGTCGCGGGGGGGTGCCGCCGCTGGAACCGGCCAGGGTGCAGGAGTTGTTGGAGCAGTTGGGCCAGGGATGGGCGTTGAATGCCGAGGGACATATCGAACGCCAGTACGAGTTCAAGGACTTTGCGGAGGCCCTGGCGTTCGTGAACGCGGTCGGCGCCATTGCCGAGACAGAAGGGCATCATCCCGACCTGTTTTTGGCGTGGGGCCGGTGCAAAGTGGAAATCTGGACGCATAAGATCCGCGGGCTCACGGAAAGCGATTTTTATCTGGCGGCCAAGGCCGACCGGGTCTTCACTGGCAATGGCTGATTCCCTCATCACGATTGAGCCGTCCGCTGAAGCCGGTCCCGCGGTCATGGAGGACCCCTGGGGCGATCCGGACGGCATCCCGCAGGTGGCCCTGGTCACCATGCCGTTCGGGTATTCGAAATTCCCGTCCATTCAACTCGGCACGCTCTCCCGGGTGCTGAAGAACCACGGCATCGGATCAAAGAGCTATCACTTCAATCTGCTCTTTGCCCATCGCATCGGCATCCCGCTCTACGAAGTCTTGTGCGAAAAACGCGGCATGATCGGCGAGTGGTTGTTCTCGTCGATTCTCTTCCGGGACAACCCGAAGCACGCCCAATATCCCGACGTGTTCAAGCCGGTGTTCGAGAGCACGGCGCAGGAGGCCGGATGTTCCACGGGGTATCTGGAAGAGATCGCGCATATTATCGCGCCGCAATTTCTCACCGAGTTGCTGACCTCATACGACTGGGAACAGTTCAAGGTCGTGGGGTTCACGTCCACCTTCGACCAGAACGTCGCGAGCCTGACCCTGGCGAAACTGATCAAGGAGCTGTATCCCGAGGTGCGCATTGTCTTCGGCGGAGCCAACTTCGACGGCGAGATGGGCCTGGAACATTTCCGGGCGTTTCCGTGGATCGACTACGTGGTGGTCGGCGAGGGCGAGAAGGTGTTTCCTGCCTTGGCGAAGAACGTGCTGCGTGGCCAGGAAGACGCGCCGCCCTCCGGGGTGGCCTTTCGCAAGGACGGCGAGATTCAGTTCAAGCCCAACACCACGCTGTTTTCCGATTTTACCGGCGTCGGGGCGCCGGACTACGACGACTATTTTCAAATGGTGGGAGAACTGGAAGGACAGGGTTCGACCGGGCTCAACCGCATTTTGCTGTACGAGGGGTCACGCGGGTGCTGGTGGGGCGAAAAACATCATTGTACGTTCTGCGGGTTAAACGCGCAGTCCATGAAATTCCGCGCCAAGTCTTCCGACCAGGTGGCGCGGGAAATGGACGGGCTCTCCAGCCGCTATAACACCACGCGCTTCCGGCTGGTGGACAACATCATCGACCTGAAATACATCGACTCGCTGTTCGGCCGGTTCGCCGCCGGGCACTACGACCTGGACGTGTTCATGGAGACCAAGGCCAACCTGACCAAGCAACAGATTCAGACCCTCGCCCACGGCGGGGTGAAGTGCATGCAGCCGGGCATCGAAAGCCTGAGCGCCGCGCAGCTCAAGGAAATGGATAAAGGCGTCAGCCCGCTCCAGAACGTCCAGTGCCTGAAATGGAGCCGGTATTACAACCTGGACATCAACTGGAACATCCTGCTGGGCTTCCCGCAGGAAACCGACGCCGACTACAAGCGCCAGATCGCGCTGATTCCCTCGATGTTTCACCTCCAACCCCCGGAAAGCACCGGCAGACTGTGGCTGGAACGATTCAGCCCGTATTTCATGCGTCCCGAAGACTATGGCGTGCGCATTACCGGGCCGGGCGCGGCGTATGAATACGTGTACGACGCGAGGAAAGTGGACCTGAGCAAAATTGCGTACGATTTCGAATATGAGATTGATTGGAAGGTGGACCCGGTCCTCTATGAGCAGTTGTGCGCGCTCGTGCAGGAATGGCGGGCCCGGTATTTCTCGCAGGACCGCCCGTTTCTGTTCTACGCCAAGGCCATGAGTTACGTGACCGTCTACGACGGCCGGACCGATCAGCCCACCAGCGAACGGTTCGATTGGCCGCTGGCGTTCGTCATCGAGTATTGCAACGAGGCCCCGAAAACGCTCGAGCAAATCCGGCGGGCGTCAGCGGATGATCCGGCCGCGTTGACCACGGCGGCATCCATCGACGACGCGGTCGCCACGCTCACGGGCAAACGGATCCTGGTGGAAGACAAGGGCCGCTATTTGACCCTGGCCTTGCCGGTCAATCCGCATCTATAGGAAGGGTTGGCGCACGAGCGCCGGGGCTCAGGGACGATCGGCGTGCTTATGCGTTTCCGCCGGTTTCCGTCGGACTTTGGGTCAACATTTCCGAAAACCGTTTTCCCACGATGTCGGTGACTTTCCCCATGATGTCCGTCACCTCTTGCCATTCCTCGGGAGTCAATTCCTCTTTCAATCTCGGATTCAGCCCCCATTTGGCGCTGACTTGTTGGCCTTCACGCTCCACGTGGACCGTCAGGATTTCGGTGTCGAGAGGTTCTTTTGATCTGGAGGACGGTTTCCGCGGTGAGGCTTCGCCTGCCACAATGTGCGCCTTTCTGGGTGAAGTGGATGAATCACGAAACGCCTCTTACTGTGACGGGTTGCTGCGCCGGGTGTCAAATGATCCCGAGGTATCGCGGCCTCTCCGCAGTTGTAGCGGCGGCATCTCATGCCACCAAGTTCCGGCGCCTTCGGGCGTGGCTGTGCCCCTGTCCCGAAACCTCTTTGGGGGCGAGGACTGTCTGAGCGAAGCGAGTTCCGCAGCCCAAGCAATCGGGACTGGGGCAAAGGCACCCCTTGGGCCACGCCCGGGCGCCAATGGTTTTGGGTCCTTTTGCCGAAACAAAAGGACCTCGTCGTGCGGGGGCGACACCCCGCATGAGAAAAACAAAGATGCTTGCTCCCCGCAGGCCCTTGTCTCAAGGCCTGCTCTCCGGTTAGAGTCAAGGCATTGAGCGATTGATCCGGAGGCCGTTCGCATGAGTTTTGACTGGAAAGAAATTTTTAAATCTCTCAAGAACGAAGTCATTCCCAAGCGCTGGGACACGCAGGAGTTCGTGCAGAATTTCTTTGAAGGCCTATTTCTCGTGGTCCCGGTAGCCGTCACCATCTACGTCGTCTTCCTCGTGTTCAATTTCATTGACGGCTGGCTGAATATCCCTATTCCGGGGATCGGGTTCATCCTCACCATCGGCATGCTCGTGCTCGTCGGCCGCCTGGCTTCGAACGTGTTCTTTCGCGGCGCCATGGGTTCTTTGGAAAAAGTCCTGACCCGCACGCCCTTTGTCAAACTGGTTTACACGTCGCTCAAGGATCTCATCGAAGCGTTCATGGGTGAAAAAAAGCGTTTCGATCAACCCGTCCTCGTCACGCTGATGCCGGGTGGAAACGCGGAGGCGATCGGGTTCGTCACGCGCCAGAACCTGGACCTGTTGGGGCTGGAAGACCGGGTCGCCGTGTACTTTCCGCAATCCTACAACTTTGCCGGCAACCTGCTGATCGTGCCGCGCAGTCAGATCCGCCCCCTCCACGCCGACAGCGCCGACATCATGACCTTCATCGTCTCGGGCGGGGTTTCGGGCGGCACCGCCAACGGGAAGACCGGCAAAGCACCTGCCGGCGATGCTTCGGCTCTACCCTCCCCGGGCGAGTCGAAAAACTCTCCCGATTCCTTTCAATAACCGGCGTCGTTGCGTCATCCTGTCGGGTAAGAGTTGCAAAGACCTGACTGCGTGTTCTAATTTTGACACGTGGTTTTCATATAGTAGAATATCCTTATTATTGACTGAGAGATATGATTATCGGCTTCGTTGATCGCTCCCGTTATGATGATCCCGCACCCGTTTCAGCAGTGGTTTCGCAGGGCCTGCCGGCCTCTCTTCGTGATCCTGTGCCTGGTTGCCCTCCCGGCATGTAACGAGCAACAAGCCGCCCCTCCTCCCCCGGCTCCTCCGCCCGCGCCGGTCCGTGTCGCACCGGTTCTTCAACAAGAGGTGAAGCAAACCGCCACGCTGGTCGGGACCGTTGAACCATGGAAACGTAGCGTCGTGGCCAGCGAAGTCGAAGGGTTGGTCCAGGCCTTTCCCGCGGAAGAAGGCATGAAGGTCACACGCGGGCAACTCCTGGCGCGTTTGCGCACGGAGACCTTGCGGATCCGGCTCGATTCAGCCGTGGCCCTTTATCGAGAGTCCGGCGCTCGCTATCAACGAGCCAAACGGGATTTGAACCGGGTCCGCGTCCTCTTTCAAAGAGAACTCGTGACCCAGAAAGACTTCGATGCCGCCGTGGCCGAAGAAGCGGCGCTGAAAGAACACCTGTCTCAATTGGAGGCCGACATCCGGCAGGTCAGAGACTCCCTGAACAAGTCCAAAGTCGTCGCGCCGTTTGATGGATGGATTACGCAGGAATTTACGGAGATCGGGCAGTGGGTGGAAGAAGGCGGCGCGGTTGTCGAGATGGTTGACCTGTCGCGCGTGCAAATCGAAGTTCCTCTTCCGGAACGCTACGTGAGTCATATTCAAATCCATGCCCCCGTCACCGCCACCTTCGACGGCCTGCCGGAGTTTGAGGCCCGGGGTAGCGTGTTCTCGCTGGTCGCCCAGGCCGATCGAGCCGCGAGAACCTTTCCGGTCAAAGTGGCTATCCCGAATCCCGCTTTGGCGATCAAGAGCGGCATGGTATCCCGCGTCACGTTCCGGATCGACCGGCCTCACCAGGGGATCGTGATCCCGAAGGACGCCCTGGTCCTCCGGGGAGGCAAGCAATTCGTGTTTCGGGTGAACGAGGGGATCGTCGAGCAACTCCCGGTGACCGCCGTCCTGCACGTCGATGACCTCGTGGAAATCGAAGGGCCGATCCGGGAAGGCATGACCGTCGTGGTGGAAGGCAACGAACGCCTGTTCCCCGGTCAACCCGTGCGTGTGTTGGACGCTCCTGTCGAGGCTCCCGGCAACGACCCATGAACGTCATTCAATTCGCCATCCGCTACCCCGTCACCACGACCGTGGTCGTGATTCTCGTGTCCCTCTTCGGGCTCGTCTCGCTCATGAAGCTGCCCATCCAGCTCACACCCGACGTCTCCAAACCCGAGATCACGATTGCGACCCGGTGGCAGGGGGCCAGCCCCAAGGAAGTCGAACGCGAAATCGTGGACAAACAGGAAGAGCAACTGAAAGGTGTGGAAGGGCTGGAGAAAATGTTCGGCGAAAGTTCCTACGACTCCGCTGAAATCATCCTTCGGTTTCCGGCCGGAACCAATACCGAGACGGCGCTTCTTCGCGTCTCCAACCGCCTCAATCAGGTCAAGGAATATCCCGACGAAGTCGACGAACCCGTCATCAGTAGCGCCAATACGCGCGGCAGCGCCATGGGATGGTTCATTTTCGAACCGTCGGAAGACAACCCCGTCGAAATCGATACCATGCGGGATTTCGCGGAAGACGTGATCAAGGCGCGGTTCGAACGCATTCCGGGAGTGGCCGCATCGAACGTGTACGGGGGGCGAAAACGGGAGCTGAGAGTCCTCGTGGACCCCTTGAAACTGGCCATCCGTTCCCTGACGGTGCTGGAACTGGCTCAGGCGCTGGACCAGGAAAATCGCGATTACAGCGCGGGGGACTTCGATGAAGGCAAACGCTCGTACGTCGTCAGAACTACCGGCGAATACCAAAGCCCCGAAGACGTGGGGAACGTCATTATTGCCAGGCGGGACGGCGCGCCGGTGTACGTGCGGGACGTGGCGACCGTCAGCGTCGCGTACCAGGAGCCGCAACACGTCGTCCGGGAAATGGGGCGCAATTCCATTGCCGTCAACGCCATCCGCGAGACCGGGGCCAATACCCTGGACACGATGCAGCACCTGCGAGAAGCCGTTGAGGAATTGAACGACGAAATTCTCCAACGACGCGGCTTCACGCTGTTTCAGGTCTACGACGAAACGGACTACATCTACAGTTCCATCAACTTGGTGCAGAAGAACCTGGTCATCGGCGGCATCCTCGCCGTGACGATACTCTTCCTGTTCCTGCGCACCGCGAGCACGACCTTCGTGGTCGGGTTGGCCATTCCCGTCAGTATCATGGGCACCTTCATCGCCTTGTGGGTATTGGACCGGAACGTGAACGTGATCAGTCTCGCCGGCATGACGCTGGCGGGGGGGATGCTGGTCGACAATTCCATCGTCGTCCTGGAAAACATCTATCGTCACCGGGAATCGGGCAAATCGCTGTGGAAGGCCGCCTATGACGGCACCACTGAAGTCTGGGGCGCGGTGCTGGCCAGCACGCTCACGACCATTGCGGTCTTCGTGCCCATCGTGTTCATCGAGGAACAGGCCGGACAACTCTTTCGGGACATTGCCATCGCCATCAGCGCCGGAGTCGGGCTGAGCCTCCTGGTCTCCATTACCGTGATCCCGTGCCTGTCCGCGCGCATTCTGACGACCACGAACCGCGGCCGGCGCCGGAGGGCCGGCCGAAAGAAAAAAATAGCCGACAGGATCGGCGATTTCGTGTACTGGATGTGCGGCAGCGTCGGCGCGCGCATGGTGATCGTCTTGGGACTCACGGTGTTCGCCCTCGGCGTCATCACGCAGTTCCTGCCGAAAGCCGAATACCTGCCCAGCGGCAATCGCAATCTGATCTTCGGCGTGGTCCTGCCCCCGCCCGGCTACAACACGGAGAAGTACGTGCGGTTGGGAGAATCCATCGAGAGCGTCCTCACTCCCCATTGGGACGCCGAACCCGGGTCCCCGGAAGAAGCCGCCCTGGATGGTCCCAGTATCCGCAATTTCTTCTACGTGGCACGTGGACGTGGCGTGTTCATGGGCGGTCGCACAAACGACGATGCGGATATTCGCGACCTGATCCCGGTGTTTCGACGCGCCCTGGCTGATCTTCCCGGGATCATCGGCATCGTGACCCAAAGCAGTCTGTTTCAACGAGGGTTGGGAGAAGGGCGGAACATCGACATTGAAATTACCGGGCCGGACCTCGACAAACTCCTCGCCCTGGGCGGACGGATCTTCGGACAGATTCAGGCAATCCTGCCGGGTTCACAGGTTCGCCCGAAGCCGAGTCTCGACCTGGGCAGTCCCGAAGTGCGAGTCCATCTGAAGCGGGACCGGGCGGCCGACGTGCAAATGACGAATCAGGCGCTCGGCTTTACCATTGACGCCCTGGTGGATGGAGCCAAGGCGAGTGACTATCAATTTGAAGGCGACGAGATCGATCTCACCATCCGGGGCATCGACCGGTACGCCGAACGCACGCAGGACCTGGCGAACCTGCCTATCTTCACCCCGGGCGGCCGCCTCACCACGGTCGGCGACATTGCCGAGGTCACGCTCGTGGCAGGCCCCGAACAAATCAACCATATTGAACGGGAACGGGCCATCACCATCCAGGTCATTCCGCCGAGTCACATTCCGTTAGAGACGGCCATGGACCTGATCCAACAGCAGGTTGTCCGTCCGATCGAAGAAGAGGGGAATCTCGGGCGCCTCTATACTATTCACCTGGCAGGCACGGCGGACGATCTCACGAAAACCTATGACGCCCTGAAATACAACCTTCTCCTGGCGTTGCTCATAACCTATTTGCTCATGGCCGCATTGTTTGAAAGTTTCCTGTATCCTTTGGTGATTATTTTCAGCGTGCCGTTGGCCGCGGCCGGTGGTTTGCTCGGGCTGTCCGTCGTCAACCGCGTGATTGCCCATCAACCCATGGACGTCCTGACCATGTTGGGGTTCATCATCCTGATCGGCGTCGTGGTCAACAATGCCATCCTGGTCGTGCACCAGGCCCTGAACTTTATGGATCCGCAACGGCTCAATCTGTGGGCATCCGAAGAAGACCGGGCGACGGCCGGCATGCCGGCCCGTGAAGCCATCGCCCAATCCGTGCGATCCCGCGTCAGGCCCATCATGATGAGCATGCTGACCACGACATTCGGCCTCCTGCCGCTGGTCCTGGCCTCGGGCGCCGGATCGGAATTGTACCGGGGTATCGGCAGCGTGGTGCTCGGCGGGCTCATGCTCTCGACCATGTTTACGCTGCTCCTCGTCCCGGCGATCTTCAGCCTCATGATGAGCTGGAAACTCAAGGGACGGACCGCGCCGTCAGAAGCAGTCCTGGGCCCGGAAATCCGGGAGACGTGATCGGGAGAGTTATGGACAACATCGTGGCAACAACCAGTTTGAAGAGGCCGTTATGATCGCCATCATCTTCGCCGGCATCGTTTGGTTCTCGGGAATGGCGGGCTTCGCCTGGGCTCAGGACACCCGGGATGAGGCCGCGTTCCGGCAACCCCCGCTCGAACTCCGACTGAGCATGAGTGACGCCATGCGGGCGGCCGTGGATAACAACCCCACGGTGCAGATCTTCAAAGAGCGCGTGACGCAGGCGGAAGAGCAAGCCGTGACCCAGCGCGGAGCCCTGCTGCCTAACCTGTCCGCCCGCGTCAGCGGAGCGAGAAGGCGATTATTCCTGGGCTCCTTCGGCGGAAGGGGGGGCACTATTCCCCGTGACTTTTACGAAGGCCGCATCACGCTGAACCAGAATCTCTTCAGCCTGAGTCTGATCCAGAGATGGCGCGCGGCCCGAACGAATATCGAAGTGGCCGGCCTGGACTCGGAAACCCAGAAAATGGACACCATGGCCCTGGTCGCCCTGGCGTACCTGGAAACCTTGCGGGTCAAAAAATCCGTCAAGGCCCGCTTGGCCGACGTCAAGCTCAATAACGAACTGTTGCGCCTGGCCATGGAACGCAAATCGGTCGGCATGGCCACCCGGCTGGACGTCACCCGCGCGAAAGTGCAACTCGAAAACGAAAAGCAACGCTTGCTCGTCGCCCGCAACGACTTCGGCAGCGCCAAACTCAACCTGAGCCGCGGCATCGGGCTCTCCTTCGACGTGGAGTTGATCCTGACGGACGACCTGAAACTCGTCCCCGTCACCCCGCAGACCGTGGACGGAGCCCTGCAGGTCGCCCGGGAACACCGGGTCGAACTCAAAGCCCAAAAAAAACGGGAACGTTTGGCTGCACTCACCTTAAGTTCCGTGGTCATGGAACGCGTGCCCTCTCTCGCGGGCAGCGGCGACTTGGGATTGATCGGGAACCAGCCCGGTGACGCGCTAACCACCGACAACGTCCAGGTCCTGCTCTCCATTCCCCTGTTCGACGGCGGCCAGCGTGAAGGCCGCATTTCCGAACAGCGCAGTCTGGTTCGCCTGGAATCCATCAGAACGCGTGACGTCGAACGGCAAGTCGGATTGGAAGTCCGGGACGCCCTGTTGACGATGGAATCGACCCAACAACAGGTCGCCGTGGCTAAGGAAGGGCTTCGGTTGGCGTTCCAGGAACTTCGTCTGGCCCGGCGGCGCTTCGCGGTCGGCCTGGCGACCAACATCGAAGTCACGGACGCCCAAACGCGGGTGGCGCAAGCCCGGGACAACCTCATTGAAGCACTGTTCAATTTCAACGCCTCGCGCGTAGATCTCGCCAGAGCCCAGGGCCGGCTCGAAGCACTCTAGCCGATTGTCATCACCCATGGTCACATCAGACCCGCACATTCAAAACGACGTTCGGGCCCAGGCTAAAAAACGCCGGACCTTCGCCATTATCAGTCATCCCGACGCGGGAAAAACCACCGTCACGGAAAAACTGCTGCTCTATTCGGGGATGGTCCGCACGGCCGGCATGGTGGGAAGCCGGAAAAGCGCCAAAACGGCGACCTCCGACTGGATGGAAATGGAACAGGAGCGAGGGATCTCGATCACCGCGTCGGCCATGCAGTTCCAATACAAACAGACCGTCATCAACGTGCTCGATACACCGGGCCACCAGGATTTCTGCGAAGATACGTACCGGACACTCACCGCCGCGGATAGCGCCGTGATGGTCATCGACGCGGCCAAAGGCGTCGAAACCCAAACCCGGAAACTGTTCGAGGTGTGCCGCCTGCGCAAGATCCCCGTGCTGACGCTGATCAACAAAATGGACCTGCCGGGACGCCCGCCGCTCGACCTCATGGCGGAGGTGGAAGATGTCCTGCGGATTCACGCCAATCCGATCGATTGGCCCGTCGGGTCGGGGCAACAATTCGCGGGCGTCGTGGACCGCGCCACGCGCCGGATCTCGCTGTTTAAAAAAATGGCGGCGCACGGGTCCGCTCAAGCCGAACGCACGGAAATTGATTGGGACAGCCCTGAAGCCGAGGCTCTGATCGAGGAAGACATCTTGCGGGAGGTCAACCACGATCTGGAACTGTTGGACGTGGCCGGTAACCCGTATTCTCGGGAGGCCTTTCTCAACGGGGAGGTGACGCCCGTATTTTTTGCCTCCGCGCTCACGAACTTCGGCATCGAAAACTTCTTCGACGCCTTTGTAGACATGGCGCCGGCCGCCATCCCGCGAACCGCGGACCGGCACGACGGCACGCAAATCGTCGTGGACCCGGTGGAGCGGCCGTTCAGCGCCTATATCTTCAAAATCCAGGCGAACATGAATCCCCGCCATCGTGACAGCACGGCGTTCCTGCGAGTCTGCTCCGGCCGCTTCGAGCGCGACATGGTGGTCAAACATCACCGCCTGGGCAATGACGTGCGCCTGTCCCGTCCGCACAGTCTCGTGGCCAAGGGCCGCCACACCGTGGACGTTGCGTGTCCTGTGGGCCTCAGCGGCGTGAGTGAAACCGGAGCAGTTAGGCCGAGGGGCACACAGTCGCGTGGCCAAGGGCCGCCACACCGTGGACGTGGCGTATCCCGGAGACATCATCGGCGTGATCAACCCGGGACAGTTTGCCATCGGCGATACCATCTCACTGAGTGACGGGTTCAACTATCAACCGCTTCCCCAGTTTCAACCGGAGGTCTTCGCCAGGGTGCAGCCCACCGACGTGGGCAAACGCAAAGCCTTTGACAAAGGCATGGAGCAGATGGCCGCCGAAGGCACGGTGCAGATTCTCCGGAGCCTCGATGACCTGGACTTCCTCGCCGCCGCGGTGGGCCGCCTCCAGTTCGACGTTTTGGAATTCCGCCTCCGCAATGAATACCGGGTGGAGACGCGACTGGAGCCGTTGAGCTATGCGTGCAGCGCCTGGTTGGTCGGAGACCTCGACACCTTTCGCGCCCCGAGCGACGCCATGATCGTCAAAGATCACCGGGACCGTCCCATCGTGCTCTTCCGTTCCCCCTGGTCCAAGACCTTCGCCAAAGAACACAACCCCGACCACGATCTCCTGGAGATGGGGTAGCCTTTTTCTCAAGAACCTTTTTCCTTGCGAGAACGCCTGATCCCGGAAAATCTGGTATGATTCCCATAGCAACTGGAGAGTCTTATCTAAACCAAGGAGATGGAGCAATGGCCGTTCAAGTCTATGGATGTAATCACGTCGTCATCGAAGTGGACGACGCGCAGAAAGCCGTGGAATTTTATTCGGACGTGTTCAACCTGGAAATGCTGCGGGGAGGAGAGGGAGCCGCCTGGTGCAAACTCGGGGAGCATCAGTTCCTGGCCATCTTCGAAGTGGAAACCCTGCAACCCGACCGCATGAAACACTTCGGCATCATGGTCCGGGACGACGCGCAAGTCAATGAAGTGCGGGAGAAACTCGTCAACAAATACGGCCTGACGCTGGAACCGCCGTTCCGGTGCGATTTCCGCGACCCCTGGGGCAACCGCATCCAGGTCGTCGACATCCACGATGAGTCGCTCGTGTGGCTGCTCCCGTACCGGGAAGTGCAGGAGACGGGGATCACGTTTTCAGAGTGATTCGGGAACGGCGGGCCGTGGAGGCTTATTCTGCAGATAACGGTTTGGAACCCGGTTACAATTCGAGACGCTTACTTGCCGAATAATTCCTTCAACAACTCCTTGCCCATCTTGCCGATGGATTTGCCGAGTTGCTCCACACCTTGGGGCAGGAGGACACCCGGTTTCATGACGGTCTTGTCAATGGCCTCGTAGATCTTCTCGAAGATGACGGCTGAGGCTTGCGAGAACGTGGTGCCGCCGGAAGGGTTGCCGATGTCACGCAAGTCGAGATCGGGTAGCGGCAACTGCGTGACTTCGTCTTGTCCACCGATGAAGCTCACGTTGATGACCGCGTCCTTGACCGTCACTTTTTTGATGTGAACGGTTTTATCGAATTGTTGTCCTTTTTCATGCTCTTCGCCCTTGCCTCGTCCGTTATCATCGGAACCGAATCGCGTATTGCGTTTGACGTTCTCGTGAATTGCGCCAAGGTTGCTGCCTTCTAACGACCATTCGAAGGTAATGGCCGGTCCGACGATCAGCACCTCTTCGACAATGACGGTGTCCGTCAACAGGGAGTTCCAATCGACGTGCACTCGAATCTGTGGGAGTGTCACGGCCGAAGCCGTCTCATACCCTTCGGGGTTCTTGACGACAAACCGGGTCAAACTGGCCTGCATGCTTGTGCCGGACAACAGCGTCACGTCCATGTCCTCCAGCGTCACCGGCACACCCAATATCCGGGGACCCAAGGTTTCGATCCCGCCTTTGACCAAGGCGTTCAGCGACAAGCCGACCAACACCACCGCGACGATCCCGAGTACCCCTATGAGCACAAGGAATCTCACAAATACTTTCAGATGAGTCTTGCTTTTACGGCTCACGATTTAACCGGCCTTTGCCAAGGTTGTCAGAATTTTCTCTGACATGCTTTTATCGAAGTCGCCTCCGTAAAATCGAAGGAAGAGGCCCCGCCGTAATTTTTCCCGCGTCAGGTGGGGATTCTTTTCCTTCAGGGACGCGATGACGAGGGCTTGCGCCGTCTCATGCATCGAGCAGCCCATTTTCAACCGCTCCTCTCCTGACCGGGCCAGTATCATGCTTCGAAATCGTTCTGCCATCTCGATCGAGGTATCCTTCACGCCATCACTTCCTGATACAGTTCTTTTAACCCAAGGCGCTCAGCCCACCCGGCCATATAATCATGATCCAACTGTGGTACGGCAGCCAATAGATTTCTGACGTCGCCCAACTGTATCTCTGAATGCGAATCTTTAGCCCAATCGAGCTTGGAGAGAATGAGGTCTTCCGGTGCCACAATGTGAAACGCATGACCATCAACCTTCACGGTTCGCCTGCGAGAAAATTCTTCTTTTCGATAGTCACTGTTCTTTCGAACAATCAAGTCAACTTTAATCATATAGGCATTGTGGATGACATTGAACATCAATCGGTCTTTCACGGCCTGTTGCACCATTTCGCGATCAACGTAGAAATCCCCTTGAAACAACCTGACGGTTTCCTCCACGTCCTCCTCCGACAACTCGATCACAATGTCAATATCCCGCGTCATACGCGGGATCGCGTAGTAATTCATTGCAATCGATCCCGTGACCATGTATGGAATGCCGGCTTCCGCCAGTCGCGTTGTAACCATTTGAAGGATTTCCAGTTCCTGACTCATTTTGAATGACAAAGATCCTGAGAGGGAATGACCAAGAACCCTTTTCTTGCTCACGGTGGGATTGGGTTTAATCCCAGTGGTGTCATCCAGAGGATCAATGATCCATTACGCGGACCGTCGCCATCCGGCCGCCTGAATCGTAACCCGCTTCACTTGCCAGTGTAGGTTGCCACGACTACCTTTGGCTAATTCACCGGCTTCTATTCGGCGGTTGACTTCCATCAATCTCGCTTCCGATTAGGGGGTTTTGGCAATTTCGTATGCTTCGTTGAGGGTAAGAATTTGGGAATGTTTCGGGTGTGTCCACCGCCGCTTCTGAGAGTAAGACTGGCTGCCAGTGTTGAGGCCGATTTTGGCGGTTCCCTTGGATCGGCGAGACACCTCACCACTGTTAGCAGGTACGGTGGCCTGTTGGCGTATCTTACGGGTCCACGCCGCCTTGCGTCCCGGGGTCCATGTATCCCAATCCGCCGGGGTCGATGTGGTCGAGGCAGATGGTCGGCTTGGTGGGGTTGAGGAGACAAGAAACTGTCTTAAGAATGCGGTAACTTCATGGGTCTCTGGACGAGTTCCACACTTAGTTTCAACCGCATCCTCAATAAGTTTGCAAAGATTCGTATCCTGAGTCCCCAAGAGCGTTTGCCACACGCCAGGAATAGCCTTCCTAGCCGTTGATTTCTGCAAGTCAGTTTGGAGCAGTCGCTCCGCCTCCATTCTGGCATCTAGGGAAATGACACGATTCTTGTGCAGATACTGCTCAAAGAAGGGAGCACAGTCTGTATCGAGGTCATCGCGCTCCAAATCAAGATGCTTAAACCTGCGCTGTGACGGCTCACCGGGGGCCATACTGAGATAGAAATCCCAAACGTTGCCGTCAGTCAAGATAAGAAACGGTACCCCCCGGTTTACGGCATATCCGAAGAGTTGGCCTTCGGCTCTATAGTCCACGTTCCCAAGTCGTTTGGCTTCGATAAAAACCAAAGGGGTTTGAGTAGAGCCGCCGCACAAAGCATAATCCACCCAACCATCCGGTGGAACCGGATATTCTGTGATGAATTCCGATGGGTCAGTTTCATCCCAATCCAACGCACGCAGTAGCGGTACAATGACCGACTGCTTGACTTGTGCTTCTTGGGTCAAGCGACCGGAGCGTATGTTCTGAACGGCCAGTTGTAAAGACTGCTCAAGATTCATGGCTCTCGGCTCACTCATGCGATGAGACTGAATCCGCCTCTCAAGCTACGTTCGTTTGACGAATCAATTGTCTGCCCCCCGCTACAATTCGCGGCGGCCTTCGATGGATTTGGTCAGCGTGACGTCGTCGGCGTATTCGATATCCATGCCGACGGGAATGCCGTATGCAATCCGCGAGACCTTGACCCCGTAAGGTTTCAGGAGCTTCGTGAGGTAAATCGCCGTGGCCTCGCCTTCGATGGTGGGATTCGTCGCGACGATGACCTCCTGTACTCCCCCGTCCCGGACGCGTTCCTCCAATTCCTCCGCGCGGATGTCGGATGGCCCCACCCCGTCCAGCGGCGAGATTGAGCCCATCAGGACATGATACAGGCCTTTGTACCCGCGACTTTGATCGATCGCATGTAAGGTGCTCGGTTCTTCCACGACCAGGATTCTGGTCCGGTCCCGTGCCGGGTCCTGGCAGATGTCGCACAATTCGCTTTCCGCAATATTGCGGCATCGCTCGCAAAACACCACGTGTTCTTTGACGTCCCGAATGGCATCGGCCAGGCGCAGGGCATCGTCCTTGTCGACCTTCATCAGATGAAAGGCGAGTCGTTGCGCGGTCTTTTGCCCAATACCGGGCAACCGCACAAATTCCTTGGCCAGCTTGGCCAACAATCCCTGCCGCTGTTGCACGCCCATAATTGCATTTTTGATTGTGGATTTTTGATTGCAGATTTTTAATCCTCAATCCACAATCCTCAATCCACAATGCCCTACATTCCCGGGATGCCGAGCCCTCCGGTCAACCCCTTCACTTCTTCAGACATCAAGTCTTTGGCCTTGCGCAAGGCTTCATTCGTGGCCGCGACGAGGAGATCCTGCAACATGTCGGGATCCTCCGACTTCAGCACTTCAGGCTCGATCTCCACTTTGGTAATTTGCATCCCTCCGTTGGCCGTGACCGTGACCATCCCGCCCCCGGCCGATGCCTGGACGGTTTTCGCGGCTGCTTCTTCCTGGATTTTCCCGAGTTTCTCCTGCATGGCTTGGGCTTGTTTCAACAGATTTCCCATATTGCCAAACGGATTCTTGGACATACTTAGGCCTCCTTCTCTCCTTTTGCCCGACTTGCCTTCACCACTTCTCCGCCAAACAGTTCCATGGCGTGTTTCACCATGGGATTCGCTCGTGCCTGCTCCAATAAGGCCTCGTCATCCTGCTCCTGCCGTTTGGCCCGCACCTGCCTGATCGTGGGCCCGTCGCCGGCTTCTCCGGTCAATTCAACCACGCGAAGGTGAATCGTGACGCCCGCGACTTCCTGGCAGGCCCTGACGATCCGTGCACGATTATCTTCTTTCTGGATTCTTGAACAGGCCACTGACGCGGTTTTGGGAAACCCGACGATGACCTGGTTGCCTTCGATTTTCACCAACCTTCCCATCTCCAAAAAACTTCCGATGTTGGGGGAATGCTGAATCACGGATTCGACGACCCGCTGCCAGTCTTCCTGCCGAAGAGCCGGCGGACTCCCTGGGGCTGCCGGCCTCGGCTGCGGGGCAGCAACCTGTTTCGTTTTGACCTCAGGCCGGGCGGAACGAGGCGTATTCGCCACGTTTTTCGGCGGGAGAGATTCTCTTGGCGCGGAAGGAGACGAGTCGCCCCCCTGAACAGAACCCGCGTGTCGCGCGGAAGTTCCAGTGACCGGTGATCGTCCCGGTGACGGCGGCACCCCGGACGCTTGCCCGCTTGTTTCAGCCGGCGTTCGTGAAACGCCTGTCCTGCTTGTCCTGAGCGGAGCCGAAGGAAGCGGAGCCGAAGGAGGTGGTTGTGGACCCCTTGCCGTTTCGGCTGGCAGCGGAACCTGCGCACCGGGTTCCAGCAACCGCGCCGCGCGAACGGCGGCCACTTCAAAGACAAAACGGGGATGCGCCGTCGACCGCAGGCGGTCTTCGGCTTGGGCAAAGAGATGAAAGACCTCTTGCAACTGCTCCACCGAAAACGATTTGGCTTCCGCCAACAAGTGTTTCACGTCTTCATCGGGCAAATCCATCAAGCCTTGCGCCTGCTCAAACCCGGGCACCACTGCCGCAATCATCAGGTGTCGCATGCGCTCCACCACCGCCCCGCAATAGGCCCGCAAATCGTACCCGTGATCAACCACCTCGCCGACCAGGGCAACGGCCGCGGCCGGATCCCGGGTCACGACCGTCTGCACCATTCGACCGACCAGTTCGTCGGGCACGGCCCCGAGCATTTCGTCCACGTCCTGCTCGGTAATCGTGTTGCCCCCGAACGCCACGGCCTGATCCAGCAAACTGAGGGCGTCGCGCATACTGCCTTCACTGGCCCTGGCCATCGCTCCCAGGCTTCGTTCGCCGATCTCCACGTCAACGTGTTTCACGACTTCCTGCAGACGGGCGATGATCTCTCGCCGGGGAATCCGTCGAAAGTTGAAGTGTTGACAGCGCGATGTGATGGTGGGCGGGATCTTATGGACTTCAGTCGTCGCAAAGATGAACACCGCATGCGACGGAGGCTCTTCCAACGTCTTCAACAGCGCGTTGAACGCCGAATTGGAAAGCATGTGTACTTCGTCGATGATATAGATCCGGTAGGTCCCCCGGAAGGGCGTAAATTTGACGTTTTCGCGAAGCTCCCGGACGTCGTCCACCCCGGTGTTCGAGGCGCCGTCGATTTCAATGACGTCAACCGAGTTGCCACGCGTAATTTCGAGACAACTCTCGCACTGCCCGCAGGGTTCCGGGGTCGGGCTCCTTCGACTCCGCTCAGGCCCTTCGACTTTGCTCAGGGCTTCGCTCCGCCCGCAGTTCAGCGCCTTGGCCAGAATCCGTGCGGCCGTGGTCTTTCCCACCCCACGCATTCCGGAAAAGAGATAGGCATGGGCCACCTGTTGCCGATCAATGGCGTTCCGCAGCGTTTGGACGACGTGCGGCTGCCCGATCAACTCTTCAAACGTGCCCGGGCGAAATTTTCTGGCGGAAACCTGATATTCCATCACTTTTTCCTTCGGCTCCACCCAGCGTCATCCCTTGCTTCACAGCCACGTGCTGGGGCGGACACCCGTTCGCTTCGCTCAGGGCAGGCTCCGGTCCGCCCCTACGCATGAGGATCGTCAAAACCGGGGCCGGGTGATCCTGTAGCACACAGACTCGCCTGCTTACCGTTGCTTCCTTCCGGACCTGGCGGGGTTCACAAGATTCTGCTGCACAGGGCCCAGCCCCTTTCCGTTGTCAGTGATGAGGGCAAGCGAAGACGACGAACGCGCGGCGGCTTGCCCTGCCCTTTCATGCGCTTGAAGATGGGGGGTCAGCATGAGCCCTGCTCGTTCATTTCCATCATCTGAGAAACGCGTATGGTTCCGCCATTTTCCAAAAACGGATCCGATTTCGCGATGTCCACGGCGGCCGCCATGCTGTCTGCCTGAACAACGGCAAATCCCTTCATCGCATCCGGAGCATTGTCATCTTCAACGCTCCTCGACGTGACAATTTTGGAAACGGATAACGGTGTTCCCGGATTCACGATTGTTTCACCAAGCCCTTTGACCCACGCCTTCCATTTTTCCATCTGAGCCATTCCCTCTTCTTGAGAAGTCGGCTCCTTCCCTCCGTGATAAGCAATCATAAATTTGGGCATGTTCTCTCCCGGTTCGAATCCCACCCGCTCGTGGTGGCGGAGAGGGTGTTCTTTCAATGATGAGCAAAACCCCTATCAACAGGAGCGTTTCGCCGATCACGTCATGTGTGTGCCCAAGTTTGTTCCCACAGACGGAAGCGCTGCTCCCGCAGGACGGGACTCCGTGCGACGGGGCTCCTGTCATGCTATATCTGACAGACTTGGATTTCACTTCGGAGGACGGGACATTATGTCCTCAGCAAGTCCGCGAAATCAACTGGACGGCACGCACCGGATACGCTGGCACCTTCTTGGAACACCAGGGATTTATCCTGAGTAAAACAGCGAAATAATCAGGACGACATCCCCCGCCTAGTTTGGCACCCTCCGCGCATCACAAAGGAGGCGACGCCAATGTTGACCGATCAAGACGTGCTGCTGACCCGCCGTGAAGTCGAACGACGCACGGGGCTCAGCCGCAGCACCCTGTACAGAAAAATGCGCGAGGGCACCTTTCCGGTGCCGGTGAAAGTCTCGGAGCGGGCCGTGCGATGGCGCGCAAGTGACATTCGTGCCTACGTCGATTCGCGTCCCCGCTCGTATGGCGAGACGACAAAATGACAAGACGAAAAGGCCCGATGAGGTGGCTGTTTCATGGCGGCCTGTGCGCAGGCCGCCGGTCTCGCCGACACCGGAAAAGGAGGTCGTCCCATGCGCATTGAACGCCGTGATCCCACGCTCACATACCCCCGGGCCGTCCGGGAAGAAAAGCTCAGACTGGTCCTCGACTGGCTCCTGGAATTTCAATTCTCCTCGGTCGATCTGCTCGCCCCACGCCTCGGCCTGACGTCCCAAAGTTCCTATAGATTCTTTCGCTCGCTCCTCGACGACCAGATCATCCAATACTTTAAAAGTGTCTATACCCACCAGGTCCGGTATCTCATGATCACCAAGGCTAGGGTCGACGTGTTGCAGGTCGCTGGCCGGGACGTG
>MPMZ01000112.1 GCA_002238765.1 Nitrospira sp. bin75 | reverse complement strand
AGACCGTCATGAGGTCACTCCCTGGTTAAAGGTCGAGGCTGAAAGTCTTCGGTCGTCTCATAGATTTCGACACGACGGTTCTGCCGCCGTCCCGTTGGCGTCGTGCCGTCGTTCTTGTAACAGCACGGGCCTTTGGCGGCTGCGAACAGATGGGCCGGGTCGAGGCCGGTGTTCCGGAAGAACGCTTTCACCGCTCGAGCGCGACGGTAGGCCAATCGCGTATTCGTGTCCTTGTCGCCGAGGCGGTCGGTAAAGCCCACGAACAGGAGTCGCTTGCCGCGGACCTGCGCCAGGAGGTCGATCAGCGTGATTTTTTCGGACGGCACGAGCCTCACGCTGTTGAAGGGAAAATACACGGACGCCAACAGCGTGCGCGTCGGAGCGGCGTCGTCGGGAGGAGGCACGGGCGCGGGGTGCCGATGATCGGAGATCGAGGGGGCCGGACCCGGCGCCCGATCGCGCGCGGTTCCCTCATCGGGTTCCGGTGGTGCAGGAGGAGCCGGTTCGAGATCCGGCCCGGCCGCCGTGGGTGGTTCAGGCCGGGAATCGGTGACGGCGGCGATGAGGGGCTCTAGGGTGGCGTTGAGCTCCCGGAGTTCGAGGGCGATGGCCTCATGTTCTGCGTCACTCACGGATTGGCCTTGAGGTGCGGTAGTCGCGGCCTCGTGCGAGGCGGCATTCGGTATACCGGGTGTCGTCTCGGACGTGAGGGAAGCCGGTCCCGGAGAAAGGGGGAAACCGGGTCGTGATCGAGGACCTGGAGTTATAGGTGTTTTTACTGAAGTCATGATACAGGGATGCAGGAGGCCGTTCGTTTGGCAGACAATCTTGTGATTCGAGGCGATGGGGATTTCGTTCCCGGAATCCTGCTCATTGACGACGCGTGCGATTTTCGGTTTGTCAAAACTTTGCGAACAGCCAACAAGCGCGTAAATAGTGGAGATTATGATGACTGGTCGTATGGCGAATGAATGAAGCATGTCGTAAGTTGGCCGATACTGTCGCAAGCGAAATGAAAATGCAAGAAAAAAAGCAAGTATTTTTTCGTGGCTATTCCCACGTGGTTTATTCCGTTCCGTCTGGCGTGTTTCGAGTCCCGTCTGGGCGTCTGCGTTCCAGACCGCATGCCCAATTCGAACCTTCGGCGGGCTCTTCGTCCTGCCCGTCGCGACCCGAATGATGCCCGTCAGATTCTGTCGTTCGAGACGATGATTGTGTCCGCGCCAATGATGTGAGAAGATCCGACGACGACCATGTCGCCAGGTGCAACGTCTGGGCGTAGGAGCACGACCATGGTGCGGAGCCTGAAACGGGTAGACGGCAGTGACGCTACTTGGGCGCGTTCCCGTCAACGGGCTCGTGAATGAAGAGAAAACAGTTCCGTAAATTCTTCACCGAGTCCGGATTGAAATCCTTCCCGTGCGGCGTGATTTTTCCAGACGTCCGGTTGTACTGGTAGTCGGGCCATGCCGTGGCCGCGAAGAGCGTCTGGTAGAACACGAGGTCGGATTCGCGGTCGAACAGATAGTACACGCCGCTGTAGTGTCGCTTGATGAGCGCCCTCGCGTGATTCATGAAGGACAGATAGATGCGCTTGGTTTCTTTCCGCCAGCGTTCATATTCCAACGCCACCCAATAGTGCTTCGGGGAGTGCAGAAGGGCGTCCGGCTTTTCGTCGTGATCGGGTAAGATGATGTGTTTATCCCAAATCACTTCGTCGTAGTGATCCAGCCGCTTGAGCACGGCGCGTTGGACAGCCAGGTCGTGCATGAGGTGCGCGTAGCGGTTCAAGCGGGAGGTTTGGGTGTGGGCGTGGGCCACGTCGCGGCCGACCACCTGCAACAGGTCCACCCCGGCCTTGGCGAGCATGAGATACCGGGCCTGGTGGGTATAGACATTCTTGAATTCCTTGATCAGGTGCTGCTTGAGCAAGGAGCGGAAGAAGTCGTAGGAACTGCGGGTCGTCGCGCCGAGGCGTCTGGCGAGGAGCTCGACCGTGGAGAATCGAAATTCCAGGAGCCAATCGAGGACCAGTCGGCGCTTGTGGTCGCGGATGGCGCGGGTATACGTGAGGGTCAGATCACGGTGTTCGATACGCATAAGCCGTCCTTTCGTGATGAGGTGAACGTGCAGGCGGAGCCTCACATGTTGGGACGCAGGCTCGATACCCCAGCATCGAGACAGGCGGCCAGGCGAGCCCCAGCGAACCTGACGCCGGTGCGGTTCACGTGAAGCGACAGCGTCGACGTGAACGAGCGAGACGCCACCCTCCCCAGAG
>MPMZ01000111.1 GCA_002238765.1 Nitrospira sp. bin75 | reverse complement strand
TTTCCGACGCCATGCCAGAGATTATGAGGTGTTGACCCGCCATAGTGAAGCCTTGATCCAGATTGCCATGATCCACTTGTTACTTAAACGGATCAAAAAGAAAAAATAGAGTTTTCAGACAGCTTCTTAGAAGCTGTCTGAAGACCCCTCCTGCCGTCCTCTGCGGCCCCAGCATGGATGGGCGATGCAGACGAACAGCGGGAGTTGAGAAGCGTTCTTAAAACCTGAAGAGGAGGCCGAAATGACAACAATTCACATCCAATACATCGGAGAGAAAGTGCTGGTCCCCCAGAGAGAACTCGAACGACTGGTAGAACTGGCACAGCAATATGAAGAGATTACCGTGCGAAGACAGGAAGATGATGTGCCAATGTGGGATATTATGCGCTTGGTGGAACAAGGCGGCGCATTTGGCTTCTGGGAGGAGGAAGGAGAAGACATTTACTCCTCCAAGGACGGGGAGCCGGTGTGACGCGCCCAACGCTCTCTCGCGGGGCACTCTAAGAAGCGTTTTTAAACCCCTCGAATTTGATGGGTTTGAGTACAGGCGAAACTGAGAAGCTGAGCGAGGAATGCGAGAGATGGGCAAAGAGCAGACAATGGCCAAGACCAAAACGACGCGCTACGACATCGCCGAGCATCTGCGCACCCCCGAGGAGATGGCAGCCTACTTGAAAGCCTGCTTTGAAGAAGCAGACGGTGATGCGGCCTTTATCGCCAAAGCACTGGACGATATTGCTCGTGCCAAGGGCATGTCTCAACTCGCGTGGGATGCTACGAGGAAAAAATTGTGATGAGACCGACAGTCAGTTATTCGGAAATTCCGAATAACTGCCGTAGTAGCCAAGAGGAGAACAACTGTTCGGAAATTCCGAACAGTTCAAAAGAGAAGGTTGTAGAGTGACTTTGAGTAGGAAAACGGCGAAAAATGAAGCGTTGCCGAAGGGGTGGCGGCGGGTGAAGTTGGGAGAATTATGTTCTGACATCTCGTATGGATATACTGCTACTGCAAGCAGCAAACCTATCGGCCCCAAGTTCCTGAGAATTACAGATATTGTCTCAGACCGCATAAACTGGGAAGATGTTCCATATTGCAAAATAGAGGACAGTAAGATAGATAAGTACACTTTAAGAATTGGGGATATAGTTATCGCAAGGACAGGAGCGACGACCGGATATAATCAGATTATAAGGTCAGATGTGCATTCAGTGTTTGCTTCATACCTAATTCGTTGCAAATTGAAACAGAGTATAGCGTATCCATTTTTCATTAACTGCGTTTTACAGTCAGCATATTGGAGGAACTTTATAGAAGGGATCAAAGCTCGTTCTGCACAGCCAGGAGCAAACGCAAAAGACTTTTCCAGTTTCAGACTCCCTTTACCTACCTTACCCGAACAAAAAGCCATTGCGTCTTTACTGGAAACATGGGACACGGCGATTGAGAAAACCGAAGCACTGATCGCGGCGAAGGAGAAGCAATTTAAGTGGCTGCTGAGAACTTTCATCAGTGATGAGCAGGATAATCCTAGATGGCGTGAAGTGAGGTTGGGAGATATTTGTGAAAAAATTGTTGGCGGTGGTACTCCTTCAACGGAAAATCCTGATTATTGGCAGGGTCATATTCCATGGATTACAAGTGCTGATATTGTGAGCTATAAAACTATTAAATAGTGATGTTACGCAGCCTTTAGGCATTGGTTTATCTTCTTTGTCATGGATAAAAAACTGTTAGACCTCTATAGTGACTATCTGTTGAGTTCTTTTGGCGCAACGACCGCCACCGGCCTTTCGTCTTTGTTGGATGGCCAAATCAGCCACGACCAAGTAACGCGCTTTCTGTCCCAAGCCGAGTACACGTCGAAAGAGCTCTGGCATCAAGTCAAAACCGTGGTGCGCACCATCGAGCGGGAAGACGGGGTGCTTATTTTCGATGACACGATTCAGGAAAAGCCGCACACGGATGAAAATGAGTTGATCTGTTGGCACTTCGATCATAGTAAAAACCGCTCGGTCAAAGGCTTGAATCTGCTCAATTGCATCTATCAGGCCGGCGATGTCAGTGTGCCGGTGGCCTATGAGTTAGTACGTAAACCGATTCGGTTTTGCGATCTCCAAACGCGTCGGGTCAAGCGCAAAAGTGAAGTAACCAAAAATCAGTTGCTGCGGCAGATGCTACGCACCTGCCAACAGAATCGCTTGCGCTACCGCTATGTGTTGGCCGATAGTTGGTTTGCGGCCAAGGAAAACCTGTTGTGTATCCGCCAAGACCTCAAGAAACACTTTATCGTCGCCCTCAAATCCAACC
>MPMZ01000026.1 GCA_002238765.1 Nitrospira sp. bin75 | reverse complement strand
GTACAAAACGTACAAAACCGTACATTTTGTACGTTTGTGACAATTTTTGCCATTCGTTGAAATGGTTACACTGCTTGATCATTGCCCGGTGCAGAACGAGCGGCTTCTCTCGCCAGTCGATCCACAAGCTCGTTATACGGTTCGCCGGAATGAGCTTGCACTTTGTGCCACGTGAGGGTCATCCCCATGGCCCGGACCCGTTCCGCGTACGCTTGGGTAAAGGCCGTCCTGGTTTTCCACGTGCCTTCCACCCAACTGGCCAATCCCTGGTAGTCGAAATAGATCGTGGCCGCGGTCATGCCGCGCGCCCGGCACCACTCCAGCGCATATAAGACTGCCTGAATTTCGCCGGCCACGTTTCGATGCCGGCGCGCCTCGGCAGGCACGTCGTGTCCACTCGCCAGGTGAAGGACCCGTTCGTCGTCGAGGACGATGTAGGCCCAGCCGAAGTACAGGCGTCCATTGATGGGCAGACATGACCCGTCGACCCAAACGTGTATGGCATCGGTTGTCGCAAGGGCATCGGCCGTCCGCGAGGAACCGGCCGGGGAAAGGTCGGTGACATTGGGAAGAGATTCTCCCATAAACGCCAGGGCCTGTTCTTTCGTAGGAAAAGCTTTGTAGACGGCTCCGGGGAACCCCTTGACTTGCTCTTCACACGCGGGCCAGGTGGTATAGACCCCGGGCCGGCGTCCATTGCGCACGGCGTAGAATTTCACGGCGCTTATTCACCCTTCAGCCGTTTCACGCGTTCCAGGACGAACATAATGCGTTTGGCTTCGCTGGGAATCCCTTCGACCAGGGCGAGATAGGTTTCGTACTCTTCGATCGCCCGGCGGGTGTCGATTTGTTCCAGACTTTTGGCCAGATTGAACCGCGCTTCGGCATAGTTCGGGGCCAGGACGAGCGCCCGCTTAAAGAGTTCGATGGCGCGGGACGACTGGTGTTGTTCGGCCAGAACCCGGCCGAGATTGCTGATGATTGCCGGAGAGTTGGGGCGAAGCGAGAGGGCCTGCTCCAGTTCGCGTTGTGCGTCCGCCTGTTGGCCTTGATCCCGTAGCGCCAGGCCCAGTCGATGGTGGGCCTCCGCGAGGCGAGACTCGTCCTTGAGTCCATGTTGAATGGATTGCCGGTAGGCGTCGACGGCAATCGCCGGTTGGGCGGTGCCGCAGGACCCGAATAACGCGGCTTCCCCTCGTGCGAACTGCTGAAGACCCGGAAAATCGTCGGCCGCCTCGGGTGAAGGCTTGCCGGGCGTCGCGGACCGGCTGCGGTTGAGACCCGGCAGGAACGTTTCATGATAACTCGACAGCAGTTGCTCGTACGGATCGATCGCCAAGGAAGCCACGAGCAACGTCGGGTCCCCTTCAGTCTCCAGCACCAGGTATTGGGTCGTGCTGGTGTAATCCCCGGTCCGGTACAGCACGGCGGATTGCGCGCCTTGCTTGGAGAGCAATTGCGTGGGGTCGATGTAAAAGGTGGACGACGGCCTGAGTTCGGACAAGGTTTCTCTCAGCAGGGGATACGGCTTCAGGGAGAGCCCCTGGTTGTAGCGAAACACGGCGCCGACCAGGCGCTGCTCATCATTGAAAAAGTAAAACGCGTCGTGGCCGGGCTGGCCGCGTTGCGCCGAACGTTGAAGCTGTTCGCCCGAGCCCCAGGGCATCCGTTCATAGCGGACCCCCTGCCAGCGTCGGACAACGGTATTCTCGGTTTCGCAGAGGCGCGTCGCGCCCAACAGTTCAAGGTCGCTGGCCGACGGAGGGAGCATGGGGTCGCGAGGCGGTGCTGATGGCGTCCCGCACGCCGTGAGTAGGCCCAACCACAGAACGACAATCCACTGTCCCGCCTGTTTGGCCGCTGTGATGACCATGAGGGGAAGGTTCCGGAACCTTGGCGGTTTCACTGCTGAGAGAGAGCGAAAAGACCTCAAGCTCGACCTGCGTCGTCCGGTGAAGAATGGTGAAATGGTGGGCGATACTGGTATCGAACCAGTGGCCTCTTCCGTGTGAGGGAAGCGCTCTCCCACTGAGCTAATCGCCCACGCATCGAGTCTAGCATAGCCCGCCGATTGCTGACAATGAAACGTCCTCATCCTCTCACTGCTGATAGTCCTTTTTTTCGTAGCCGCGCGATTCCGGGTCAAAGCCCGGGACATGCCTTCTCGCGCCTGTTGTCGGCTATCAGGAAGAAAGCGTCATGAGATGGCGCCGCTGCAACAGAAGGAGAAGATCGTCATTCTTGATTCTGTCAACGCCTGTCCTGAGCGTAGCGCGGCGGCGCGAAGGCGAAGGAAGCGACGCCGAAGGAAGCGCAGTCGAAGGGAATACGTGAACATTGTGATGCGGCCCTGGAAAAAGGAGTGGCCCTCGATCTCGAAGATTTGCCACAATGCCTATGCCATGGATGAGTTCGGGAGACAACATATCGCGAATCCGCGTTCGGCGAATGACGTTCCTCCAAGGGTCATTCCGTCCTGGCTGAAGCTGGTTCAGGACGGGTTTGTCGTATGGGTCGTGCTCGGAGCCGCATGGGGCTGGTTCATGCCGGGTCCCGCCGCGTCCGGGAAACTCTGGATTCCTGAAGCCTTGGCCGCGGTGATGCTCGGAATGGGATTGACGCTGACGCATCGGGACGTCCTTGCTCTTCGCCATGGAGGCGGGACGTTGCTGCTGGGCGTGGTCTTGCAGTACGTGGTGATGCCGGTCGGCGCGTGGGTTATCGCGACGGCTTTGGGACTGCCTGAATTGTTGGCACTCGGCGTGATTCTGGTCGGGGCGTGCCCCGGAGGAACAGCCTCGAACGTGGTGGCCTGCCTCGCGCGAGGCGACGTGGCCTTATCCGTGGGCATGACGACGGTCTCGACGTTGCTCAGCCCGCTCTTGACGCCTCTGTGGATTTGGCTGCTCGCCTCCACGTGGTTGGCGATTGATCCGCTCCCGCTCTTCTGGACGGTCACGAAGATCGTGTTGATGCCGGTGGTCGTCGGCGTACTCCTGCGCCGCGTGTGGCAACCGAGCCCCTGGTTTTTTGAAGGCGCGTTGCCGCTGGTGTCGATGGTCATCATCGCGTGGATCGTTGGGGTGATCGTCGGTTTGAATCATGGTCAACGCCACGTGGCCGGCCTGGTCGTGCTGGTCGTAGTCGTCCATAACGCGTTGGGTTTGACACTCGGATATTGGGGGTCTCGATTGCGGAAAGTCCCCCTTCGCCGTTGCCGGACCGTGGCCCTCGAAGTCGGCATGCAGAATTCCGGGCTGGCCGTCGCCCTGGCCGTGGCCCATTTTGACCCGGTGACTGCCGTCCCCGGCGCGGTGTTCAGTATTTGGCACAACGTGACCGGTTCCCTGTTGGCGAGCATCTGGCGCCGGACAAAAACGGACGACCGTCGCGATTCATGACCATAGCGATTATTCCCGCCGATGAGAACTGGAGCCTCGCTCACTACTGCGTGGACAACTTTATTTAATTATCCAATCGCTAGTGCCAAAAATTACTAATTCATACAATATCTTGACTGAATAAGGGTAATTTGCTAAGTTCTTGCAATTAGTTATTTTAGCTGCTACGCGTTGCGTCGTCAGTTTCTCGCGTGCGCACACGCTGTCAGTCGCAGGGACCAACGAGTGTCGGCCCCTCATCCAGTTGGTGAAGATCCCTTCTTCGATCAGTGAAGAGACGTGAAAGAAGGATAATTTCGAGATCGTTTATCAACGTTATGCTCATGAAGAGGTGCAATGAAAAAGGAGGTTTGTTATGAAAATATTAAGGGCAAAGAAGGCGAAGGATTTTGCCGTTCTTATGGTTGTTGGCACGGGGCTTCTGGTGGTGCTGGCGGCGTGTGAGAATTCGAAACATGCGGAAATCACGAGTACGGAGGATTTTCGCGCACAGGCTCACATGGCAACTGCTCCTGACGCCGAGACCGCAACAGAGACGGTGACTGATCAAGGTGGCCTGCCTTTCGAGGGGCGATCCATCGACCCGGATTTGCTGGGCCTGGCCGAACCACTCGTCTTTGCTCCGGAACTTCCGCCCAGTCCGGCATCGCCCCCCAGCGAGGAGGGGATGATGGCATCCGGTCCCGAGGTTGCTTCTCCTGCTCCCGCTCCGGTGCTCCCGGCAGGATATTCGGAATCCCCACTTGTTCAACGCAGCCCTGCATCGGACTACGTTCCCGACTCACCCGCTCCAGTGTTTCATGCCGCTCGTGCCAGGGAATTTGGTGCGAGTGACGGACCCGTGGCCGAACCGGAGGCGGCGCCGCTGAGTGAGGAGACGATGTCTGCTGAGCCGCCCGCGGCCGAGCCGGAGGTGGAGATCGCCAAACTTGAGTCGCCCGATTTCGTTCCTGAAGCTCCGGACCCTCAGCCCGAGGGAAGGCCGGTTGAGGCGGTCGTCGATTCAGGGTTGGCCGATGTCTTCTTTGAATTTGATCAATATGCGATTGGTGCCGGTGCCGTCCCCGTACTGGAAAGGAATGCCGCGCTCTTGAAACAGGCCTATAAGAATTCCAGCGTGGTGATCGAAGGCCATTGTGACGAACGGGGGACGGGAAAGTACAACCTGGAATTGGGGAAGCGCCGGGCGCAAGCCGTGAAAACGTATTTGGTCGATTTGGGTGTTGACGCATCCAGAATTCAAATCGCCAGTTACGGGAAAGAAAAACCGTTTTGTGCGGAATCCTCACCGAGTTGCTGGCAGCAAAATCGACGTGGGCATTTTGTGCAGCGTGTTCTCCTCTCATCTTCCTCGCAAGGTGAGTGAACGCCTAGGGTTACGCAGGCCGAGCTCCGTCCCCTCATGTTGTCGACGGGAGAACCCGTGAGACACGATGGTTACGGGGCATTGGCGAGGCGTCGGGTCAGGGCCATGACGAAGCGTGCGGCAGTACCGAGCCTGTCGGGTTGAATGGTCTCGTGGCTGTCTGAGGACTGATGAAAGTGAGGATGGGCTCCAGCCGTGACCACCGCCACCGTGGGAATGCCGGCTTCAGCAAACGGCACATGATCTCCCCCGGGAAAGAACCCATAGAGTTTGACGGCCTCGGAGAGCCCGGCCTGCTCGGCTGCCAGGGCGGCAACGTCTTTGGACATGTTGGCCACCCCAACGGTGAGTGTGCCGTTGCCGAGGCCCACGTGATCCACGTTGATCATGGCGACGGTGTTCACCAAGGGGCGCGCGGGATGCCGAACGTACCAGGTTGATCCCAGCAGGTTCTGTTCTTCCCCGCTGAACGATGCGAACAGGATCGTTCGTTTGGGCGGCGGCGCGTTTTTCAAAAGGCGCGCGAGTTCCAACAACACGGCCGTCCCCGATGCGTTGTCGTCGGCACCGGGAAAGAGCAGGCCCGCCTGGTTGCCGAAGTGATCGCGATGGGCTCCGAGTATCACGACGTCGTTTTTCAGGACGGGATCACGGCCTGGAATCGCGCCCAGCACGTTCACCAGCCACCCCGCCTGACGCTGACTCGTCCATTGCACGTGCGCCAGGCTCTTGAGCGCTTTCGATCCAACCACGCGATCGTTGTTCAAGCTGGTTTGGATATCCATGACGGATAAGGCTTGCGCGCGGAAGATCGCGGCTCCGGTCTCGCCGCTGATCCAGACTCCGGGTAGGGGCCGGTCGTCCCCGGCATTGGTATAGAACGCCAAAGGCTGGGGTCCCATACCGCGACGTGCGGCGTACCGACTCAACACCGGCCCGGTGAAGGTGACAAACCCCACTGCACCTCTTTCCCGGGCGATTCGTTCCTTTTCCGCGTGCCGGACGTGAAGAGGATAATGCGGCGGTTTCCCGCAGGAGCAATAATTCTGTATAACTGATTGATTTATTTGATGTTTTCAATCTTGGAATGGCAAACGTCCCACCTTTTGTCGAACGGCTTTTTGCCATACCGTACTGAACCTTACCACACCGCTCACATGGTCATTGTCCGTGCTCAGCCCATCAGTTCCTCTACCTGCCGTCTTGATTGCACACGGTCCCTTTGTGTCCACCTCCTTTCCTGTCTCGTCTGAAAAATGCCCCTACTAATCTAGAACGGATGACGACGCGCTAACTTTGACGACGCGGGCCCAGGGGATTCCCGGCACGGTGCATGGGATCGCCCGCGCGTCCTTTCGGTCCTGGTGCAGCGACGTGGGCGTCGAGCGTGACGTGGCCGAAGCCTGTTTCAGTCATTTTCCGACGGGCGTGGAAGGATGCTACGTGCGCACCGATTCTTATGACCGGCGCGCGGTCGTGATGCAGCGATGGGATGACTACTTGGGCGGCACCCGTCCCGCCAGGGTCGTCGAACTGCGTCACGCCTGACCCCTCCCTCCCATCGTGATTGAGAGGCTCGGACCGCGAGGCCGCCAAGTCCGCAGTCTCCGGACCCGCCCCGGCCTCGCCCCCACCCGATCACGGTGTGAACGGTCGCCGTCGTCACGTGAGCCCATTACGCGACGTGAACCTCCCCCTCCCGTTCCGGGTCGCGCCGCCGCATGTCTCCCACTATACCGCGCAGTTTCTCTAGAGAAACTGGTTGGTTAATTTCTTCAAAACGCTTTCGCCTTGCGGGGCACCCTGACCGTGCCGCGTCACTCGCCAGGCTCGCTGCCCCGTCTTGGTTCGAGCCCCGTGTCCGGGGCCGGGTCTCGCCTCTTCTACCTCTGTATTCACCCCTGTATCTACCCCTGTCACGTGTCAGTGGTGACTTCACCGGTGAATGCGGCGGTACATCGACCGGCTACACTCCGTCGCCGGTCGCGGGACCGGCCCGTGTCCGGGCACGGCAGGGGGCCGGGGACGCCGGCCCCCCGCGGGGGCTACGCCTCTTGGCCCAACGCGCCGCCGGACGCGGCTTTTGGGCCAATTCACCGGCCGGGCCTCGGGGGGCCCGGGCCCGGCAGGGTGCCGGGAACGCCGGCCCCCTGCGGAGGCTACGCCTCTTGGCCAAACGCGCCGCTGGACGCGGCTTTTGGGCCAATTCACCGGCGTGGCCTGGGAGCGCCAGGCCCCGCCCAGGGGGTGCCCCCCTCTGGTCCCATGCCCCCCGCTGGACGCGGCGGACCTAGGCCATTCACCCCGCTGCGCTGTCCCGGCTGTTGCGAGGGGTCGCCAGCCGTGACCAACCCCCGGAGAGGCTGTGCATTCGCCCACCCTCCCGCCGCTGAACGCGGCTGGCCTCCAGGGGTTGGTCACGGCTCACTCCCGTGCGCCGCGACAGCGCAGCCGACCAACCAGTGAGGCATCGCTGGGGCTCGGCCTCACTTCGGCTCTGTCTGGGGACAGATCCGTTGGTCTTGCGGTCGCC
The DNA here is from genome assembly GCA_002238765.1 of Nitrospira sp. bin75. Lineage (GTDB taxonomy): Bacteria > Nitrospirota > Nitrospiria > Nitrospirales > UBA8639 > Bin75. The sequence continues at coordinate 32,293 of MPMZ01000026.1, read as the reverse complement.
CGTCACCTCGTCTGGGGCCGAGGGTGTCGGGCTCGTTCCCGTCGCCTCTGTCGATGCACGGGAACCGCACCGGCCGCCGATCAGCTGGGGCTGATCTGCTGGCCTGACTCGCTTGGGGAAGCGAGTCTGCGCCGCGAACAATTTGACGCTCTGCGTCGTCCATTTCTTTGGGCGCTGGCCGAGTGCTTGAATGCCTCCTGGTTCTTATCGATGCACGACGCCAGAGACCGAATCGAAAGTTGGAGGCACGACGATCATACTGCTCGGCCGCACTCAGCGCTCGGCAATTTGACGCCGAGGGCCTTCGCGCGCCAAGCTCACGAGGCCAGAACGGTCGCATAGAAGCCGAACCAACTTCGGGGGCAGGTCCAGAATCATGCGTTGTTTCTACCACACATTGGTTACGAAGCGCCCTAACCATCAACCAGGATTGGTGTATCGAATCTCACATTATTCCGTCGCACCAGGGAGGAGAAACAGACATGAAGACTTCAACTGCTGAAAAAAACAACTATGTCTGCCCAAGGTGTAATGATGATCTTACAGAAGATCATGCAGGTCTAGGTTTTGTGCGGCACAAGACGAATCCAGACTGCGATTTTGAAAAGAGAGAGCGGGATGCGAACCCTCGGATCAAGCCATAACGATTTCGCATTAAATACTGTTTACGTGGCAAGAAAGGGAACTTTCGTGCAATACGTTTCCATTCTCGTTTTTGCGCTCTTTTGTGTAAACGTGCTTGGAGCTTTTTCTCTGCGGCCGAGGAGCCGAATCCCTTCATACGGGGTGGCTCGATAGGAATTGAGCCAGATGCGCCTCAGCCAGATGAGTCCAAGCCTTGTCCGAAGAGTGGGTTTACGTTCAGGCCGATTACGTGCTGGCCAGGCGAGAAGTTCATTTTTCTTCCTCGATCCAAAGGGTTGCGAAAATTTGGATACCAGTCCTTCAAGGGTGGCAGGGGCCAGTATGGCCAGCCTACCTATGAGGAGGCGGTTGGTCGTATCGGTACGGTACTGGATGTGACAAAGAGATTCATTGGGTCCATGAGGGCTGGATGGCAGGTCACTATCCGAATGGATGACAACGGTCAGGATTATACCGGAACAGTCTTTTCCGTTTCCAATGAGCCCGATGACGCCTCTGTACTTGCTATTGCGCCGCTTCTCGATCTGCAAGCCGCCAGGAACAAATGGCTCGACAAAATTCTTTGGCTTAAGCTACCCAACCTCTCCACATATAACGAGGCCACTGATTTTTGAAAGCCGCCATGCGGTAGCCGTCGCCAAGCCCGTGAGCGTAGGGTCGAGACCGTACGAAAGGAGACAACATGAAATTCTTCCTCACACACACGGTAATCGTCATCATGATCCTTGCCACCACCAGTCTGGCGTTGGGCGGTGGTCTCCACATGGCCGCACAAGAGGGCCACACCGAGATCGTCAAGGCACTCCTGGAAGCCGGGGCGGATGTCGACGCCAAGGAGCACCACGGTTGGACGGCCTTACACATAGCTGCAATGGAGGGCCACCCTGCCGTCGTCAAGGCACTGCTGGAGGCCGGCGCGAATGTCGAAACCAAGGATAACACCGACGGCACAGCCCTGCTGAATGCCGCAATGATTGGCCACTACGCCATCGTCAAAGCGCTCCTCGACGCCGGTGCAAATGTCGAGGCCAAAGATAACCACGGCTGGACGGCCCTATCCCTTGCCGTCATGCGAGGGGACACCGCCATAGTCAAACTCTTGAAAGCCGCCAGGCCCGCAAGACCATGACCGTCTCGGTACGCAAGCGTAGCGTCGAGACCAAGGAGACCGCATGAAAAACTTCCTCACACATACGGTAGTCGTCATCATGATCCTTGCCAGCACCAGTTCGGCGTTAGGCGGTGACCTACACTGGGCCGCATTCTTTGGCGAAACCAAGACCGTCAAGGCACTCTTGGCCGACGGGGCAGAGGTCAACGCTAAGAATAAACACGGTGAGACGGCCCTACATGTGGCTGCAGGCGTAAGCGACGTCAAAGCCCTCTTGGATGCCGGGGCGGCAGTCAACACGAAAGATAAAGACGGTAGAACGGCCCTACACTCGGCCCTACACACGGGCGCATTCAATGACCACACTGAGATCGTCAAGGCCCTCCTGGACGCTGGAGCAGAGGTCAACGCCAAGGATAAAGACGGTAGAACGGCCCTACACTCGGCCCTACATGTGGCCGCACTCATGGGCCGCACCGAAATCGTCAAAACCCTCTTGGACGCCGGAGCAGAAATCAACGCCAAAGATAAAGACGGCAGAACGGCCCTACACTCGGTCCTACACCCGATCGCACTCATGGAACGCACCGAAATCGTCAAAGCCCTCTTGGACGCCAGAGCAGAGATCAACGCCAAGGATAAAGACGGCAGGACAGCCCTAAATTTGGCCATATTTGATGGCCGCACCGAAATCGTCAAGGTGCTCCTAGCCGCTGGCGCGGCGATCAGCAGCACGGCCCTACACACGCCCGTACTCATGGGCCGCACCGAGACCGTCAAGGCCCTCCTGGAGGCCGGGTTGGAGGTCAACGCCAAGACGAACAATGGCATCACGGCCCTAGACTTGGCCCTACTGAGGGGCCACACCGAGATCGTCAAGGCCCTCCTAGCCGCCGGGGCAGAGGTCAACACCAAATACAAAGACGGCAGGACAGCCCTACATATGGCCGCATTTGATGGCCACCCCAAGATCCTCAAGGCCCTCTTGGAAGCGGGCGCGGATGTCAACGCCAAGGATAAAAAAGGCAACACGGCCCTAAACTTGGCCACACGCAAGGGCCACACTGAGATCGTCAAGGCACTCCTAGCCGCCGGGGCAGAGGCTAACGTCAAGAGGAATGACGGTCACGCAGACCTGAATGACACAGAAGAAGTCACGGACAAAGCTGCTGTCGGCTGGACGGTCCTACACACAGCCGCAGGAAGAGGTCACACCGCTGAGGTCAAGCGGCTCCTGACCGGCGGCGCGGCGGTTAACGCCAAGAATGATGTCGGCTGGACGGCTCTACATATAGCCGTACTTGAGGGTCATACAGAGACTGTCCAGGCACTCCTGGCTGGCGGCGCGGCGGTCAATGCCACAGAGAATCAAGCCAGCATGACGGCCCTAAACATAGGGGCACAGAAAGGGCACAGTGAGATCGTCAAGGCCCTTCTAGCAGCAGGGGCAGCGGTCAATGCCGAGGATCAAAACGGCCGGACGGCCCTCCACGCAGCCGCACAAAAGGGTAACACAGAGACCGTCCATGTACTCCTAGCCGCCGCCGCGGCGGTTAATGCCAAGGCTCAAGATGGGAGCACAGCCCTACATGTGACGGTACTCGATGGCCACACCCAGATCGTTAAGGCGCTTGTGGATGCTGGCGCGGCGGTCGACGCCAAGACGAACAAAGGCTGGACGGCCCTCCACTTCGCCTCAACCAAGGGGCACAACGAAACCGTCAAGGTACTCCTGGCTGCCGGACATGGATACGGCAATGATCATCAATCATCAATCGGCACAACGAAACCGTCAAGGTACTCCTGGCTGCCGGGGCGGCGATCAATGCCACGGAGGATCAAGCCAGCATGACGACCCTCCATATAGCCTCCCTCAATGATCAAACTGAAATCGTCAAGGTACTTCTGGCTGCAGGAGCAGCGGTCAACGCCAAGACGAACAATGGCAACACGGCCCTAAACTTGGCCACACGCAAGGGCCACACTGAGATCGTCAAGGCCCTCCTGGGCGCAAGAGCAGAGGTCAATGCCGCGACGAACAAAGGCACCACGGCCCTACACGAGGCCGCAAAAGGAGGTCACACGGACACCGTCAAGGCAGTGGCCCCTGGTGCGGTAGGCACCGCCAAGAATAAAGACGGCGCTACGGCTCTCCACTGGGCCGCACTGAAGGGCCACACCGCCGAGGTCAAGCGACTCTTAGCCGTTGGCGCGGCGGTCAACGCGAAGGCTCAAAACGGCATTACGGCTCTACATTTTGCCACAATCGAGGGCCACACCGAGACCGTGAAGGCCCTCTTGGCTGGCGGCGCAATGGTCAATGCCAAGGATGATGAAATCGGCACCACAGCCCTCCACACAGCCGCACTAAAGGGCCACACCGAGATCGTCAAGGCCCTTCTAACCGCTGGGGCGGCGATCAACGCCAAGACCGATTTAGGCGGTGCGACGGCCCTAGATCTGGCAGCAATGAAGAGCCACACAGGGATCGTCAAGCTGCTCAAGGCTGCAGGCGGACGAGGACGATTCCGAGAATGAACGACCCGCGGGCATCCCAAGGGTGCCTCAGCCACAATGCGAAGGGTGTGAAAAGGATGGTACGTGCATAGAGCAGACGGAAAAACACAGCCCCTGTTCGTCATAAGGAAGCGGTTTTACGAGGAGATTCGGTTATGAACAGTCTATTCGATGGTACCAAACAAATGGATGACATAGAGAAGATCTACAATCAGATGGAAGCGAATTGCCCCAATCCTTGCTCTACATCCAAAAAACTTTGGGAGCTTCGGCGCGCATGCGACATTTCTTCTCATAATGTATCTTCTGAAACATTGCTTGAGAAAGCCGTGGCTATGTTGGCGGCAAGGGGGCACATGCCTGAGTGGTTCAACCAATGTCCGGTCGCCTCGGGAATTACCGATTCTTCGATGAGCAGGCAAGACTCCAAAGCCGTCAATAAGAAAAGCTGCGTCGATCTTGTTCACTGGGACAAAGCAAACAAATTTGCGCGCCTGGTCGAGTTGAAATGGGATAGTGACGACCAACCGAAATGGGAAAGTAACGACCCGATTTCCGCACTCAAGCAGATTCTTGGATACGGTGCCACATACATTTTTTGTCTGGTCCGCAAAGGGCAATTGAATTTCCCGGCAACATCTTTGATAAAGATGAATGCCAGTCATGTCTCGCTGGAAGTCGTGGCGTCTCGTCGGTTCTACAACGGCTATAACGAGGGGGGTCGCTTTGCGCGGATAAGTAAGGACCTTAACAGGTTTGCCGGTTCCAAAACGGGCGGAACATTGACGATGTCATTGAAGGCACTGGCTTTTCCAGATGGGTTCCAAATACCGTTTGCAGACGGAGGAGAAGTCAAACAGAAATGCGGTGCTCCGAGTTTGACGCCCGAGGGCAAGGAAATCCGCTCTGCGTTCGACAATCTGACTCAGGTTTGGCCCTAGTCACAGGGAAACGACAAATATGACCGACAGGTGGCTGCCCAGCGTTCCGGGTGCGGAGATCGAACGGATATTCGATGCCGCGGCGGGCAACGAGATCGCAAGCGGGAAGTTCGACAGCCCGGAATCCTCTGCCGCGTTGGCCGCCAATGCCTTGGGATTTTTTCTCAACCGGCCGCAGGATTTACCGCCCTTGCCGGATTGCGACCGGGTGACATGGCCTGCCCGTTCGTTGTCGCTCGAAGCGGAAGTTCGCTTCCCCTGGTCAGGGGGCCGCCATCCCGTTCTGGATTGTTTGGTGACAACGCCGTCAGCACTCATCGGCATCGAGTCCAAACGGTTCGAGCCGTTCCGGAGCAAAAAGTCAGCTTCCTTTTCCGATGCCTATTGGCGTCCGATCTGGGGGGATGACATGAAAGGCTACGAAGGCGTACGGGACACGCTCCGCGCAAACGGGCGTCTGTACGACTTCCTTGACGCGGCACAACTCGTCAAGCACGCCTTTGCCCTGCGGACAGAGGTCCACCGCCGGGGAGGCAAACTTACTCCAATCCTTTTTTATCTCTATGCGGAGCCGACCGTCTGGCCGAAAGACGGCAGGCTGGTCGATGAAAACGACAAGGCCAGGCACAGGGAAGAGATCACCCGCTTCGCCAGAGACGTGGAGGGCGATGAAGTGATCTTCAGGTCCTGTTCGTATCGGGAGTTGCTGAAGGATTGGGCGCGCCACAAGGACGGCGGGATTCGCGCGCATGCAGCCGCCGTGACCCGCCGTTTTTCACCTTGATTTGCCAATTTCCATGCCCTTTGTCATGGCCGAGGCTTGGGAACTCAACCCTGCGGCAACCCGTTCAGCCAATCAATGAGTTGCCTGAGCCGACCCGCGTCCTGCCGATGATAGGGGACGATCAACCGGGGGAAGGAAAGCACGTCCGTGTTCATCATCCGTGCAACGGGATCACGTCGGCACGTGTGGTACCGGTGACGTAGTCGGCCCACTGTTGCATCAATCGCCGTCGTTTCTCCAGCAAGGTGGTCCGATTGTACGCTCGTTCAACCGAAGACCCCACCGCGTGAGCCAGGCACAGTTCTTTGACGGCAAAGTCCACATTCGTTTGTTCTTCAGCCCATGTTCTGAACGTACTGCGGAACCCATGAGGCGTCCCGCCGATCTGAAGGTTCTTGCACAATTTCGTCAAGGTCGTTCCCGACATGACACCCTGCCGGACACTGGGAAAGAGCAACGCGTTTATCTGGTAGGCTGCGACTTCCTCCACAATGTCCAGGGCCCGGGACGACAGGGGGATGCTAAACTCGTGGGCCGTTTTCATTCGTGACGGAGGAATCACCCACACCCGTTTGTCCCGATCAATTTCTTCCCACCGGGCCCACCTCGTTTCGGATGAGCAGGTCGCCGTCAGGATCAAAAATTCAAACGCCAACTTCGTGGTCGGGTGCGTCCTCGCCCCGCGAATCTGTTCCAGCACCGCCCCAACCTTTTCATACGGCACGCTGTCATGATGTCGCTGCTCCCGCTCACTCTTCGGCAGCATGATGTTGACGACATCGACGGGATTGGTCTCGCGGTAGTTCTTGGCCATGGCCCACTGCATAATGATCCGAAGGCGGCTTTTCAATTTGAGCGCGGTTTCGCGTTTCTCGTTCCAAATGGCCTCGACCACGTGCGCCACGTCCCGTTGGGTAATCTCCGACACCAGGCGATCCCCAAGAGCCGGCACGGCGTAATCCCGCAGTGACGACCGCCACGTCTGCGCGGTGCGACCTCCATCTTTCCAATTGGGCGCATGCAAGGCGATGACGGTTTCTACTGCCTCCGCAAACGTCGGGGTCTGTTCCCGCCGTTTGCGTTCGGCCCGCGGATCACCCCCCTGTCTCGCCACCCGCCGATTGTGAAAGGCGCGTTCCCTCGCGTCGGCCAGACTCGTCAGGGGAAACCCGCCCAAGCCCATGTCCACCCGCCGGCCCCGAACGACCAGCCGTTGCACCCATTGCCGCGACCCGCCCTCGGCAACCCGAAGATACAAGGTCGGCATGTCCGAATACCATCCGGGTTTCTTGAGCGATTTGATTTTCAGCGCATTGAGTGTGGCCATCGTTCCCCCCTGTGAAGCGGCTATGTCGAAGAGTTTGTCGAACGATTTGTCGAACAGTTTGAACGGGAATGTACCAGACATCCACGGCACAGTCAAGAGACTTGAAACGATGAAACGCCAGTCATAGAGAGGTGATTATGTGATTTCTTGGAATTGCTTGGCCTACGTAGGACTTGTAAGGATGCGTCCCTCGCAGAACATAACCACGCGGTCGCGGACCGCCACGCCTTCGTATTCATCCCACCCGCGCGCAGGGTCCGCGATGCCGTACCCCACGAAGACCAAAGGGGCCGTGAGATTGACGGAGGGCGAGTCGAGGACCGGAAGAAACTGCGAGCCCAATGGCGGGACGATGGCGCCGGGTGCCGGCTCCTCTGGGAAAGAAAACGCCAGAGTTGCAGGGGCCTTGACGTGTGTGACCGTCACCGGGCCGGTTTGTTCCCATGCCGTCCGTTCATTGCCCATGCGCCGGTGACCGGCAGGCGTCAGGCCTAACCGTTCAAAGCGGTCGGTGACATAGTCCGCTGAGCGACGTCCGCCCTCCGAGCCGCTTTGCCGTCCGGCAAAGTCGGGATGACTCAGGATCCGAATGTCCCGCATCATACGAGGAAGGTCGGGCAGGGTGATACGGCCGGCCGCGTCAACCGGAAGCGTGAGTGCAACGAGTCCGCTGATGAGTGCAAGTGAAAGGGCTGCGAGTATCATCGGCCCTACTATCCCATATTGCACGGTGTATTGATATGCCCTGAGCCATCATGCCACGGTTTGACGGAAGCAGGGTCACGTGCTTAACGTGCGGGAATCACCGTTTCGAGGTCGTTGATCAACTGATGCCGGGCACGAAGCGCCATGAAACAGGCAATTTTGGTATGACAACAATAAAAGTCAAGGAAGTGGCGACCCTTCTGGCCGTCGGCACGTGGCTGTTCGTGACCGTATCGGCATGCGAGCATGCGAAACGTGCTGAAAGCGTAAGTGCGGAGGATATACGCGCTCAGGCTCGACAATCGACTGCTACCGAGGGTGATCGAAGTAGAGATCGCCCTGGTGCGATGGCGGAGAAGGAAATCGCGCGAGCCGAAGAGCCGGTGCCGGAGGTCTCCCGGCTTGAACCATTCGATTTCTTTCCTGAAATGCCACCGCAGCCGGGAAAGGGCACTGATACGGTCGCGGCGGGCACGAAGCACGCCAAAGAATCAGGGTTGACCGATGTCTTTTTTGATTTTGACAAATTTGCGATTCGTGCCGGTTCCGTCCCCGTCCTGGAAAAGAATGCTGAACTTCTCAAGCATATGGACAAGAATTCCGGCGTGCTGATCGAGGGACATGGTGATGAACATGGGACCGTAGGGTACAACCTGGAATTGGGGAAACGCCGGGCTCTAGCCGTGAAGGAGTATTTGGTCGATCTGGGAGTCGAAGAATCCAGAATGGACATTGTCAGCTACGGGAAAGAAAAACCGTTTTGCACGGAATCCACACCGCATTGCTGGCAACAAAATCGACGTGTACATTTTGTCTGGTAGCTCCTGCAGACATCCGGGTAAAGGAACGCTGACAGTTGCGCGGGCCTGGCTTCCCGGAACATGATAAGAGACCATCGGCAGTCGGATCGACGACTGTGACGAAGAAAAGGGACAAGCCGCCCGACGTCCTTCGGCAGAAAGCGGAGGGGCCGGAGAGGGCTCTGATTGTCGAAGACATGTCCCTTCAAGGGCTGCGCATATGCGGACACTCGAAACACTGAACTTGGACAACACGTATGCCCGGCTGCCCGAGCTTTTCTTTGAACGGGTGATGCCCACGGGTTTCGCCACCTCGCATCTGGTCAGTTTCAATCCTTCGGCCGCGGCCTTGATCGACCTGGACCCGGATGAAGCCAAGCGCCCGGAGTTCCATCAGGCCATGGGCGGCAAACTCCTCCTGCCGGGCAGCGAACCCATTGCCATGCTGTATGCGGGCCACCAGTTCGGCCATTACGTGTCGCCGCTTGGAGATGGCCGGGCGATCCTGTTGGGCGAAGTGCGCAATGGCCGTGGTGAGACATGGGACCTGCATCTGAAGGGCGCGGGGCTGACGCGCTTTTCGCGGGACGGCGACGGCCGCGCGGTGCTTCGTTCGACGATCCGGGAATACCTGTGCGGCGAGGCCATGCACGGGTTGGGTATCCCGACGACCCGGTCCTTGTGTCTCATCGGCAGTGATGAAGCCGTGCTTCGGGAAAGCGTGGAGACCGGCGCGATGCTCGTGCGCATGGCCCCGAGTCACGTCCGGTTCGGGACGTTCGAAGTGTTCTTCTATCGTCGTCAGCACGATCACCTCAAGACCCTGGCGGATTACGTGCTGGCGCGGCATTTCCCGCATCTCGTCGACAGCCAGGATCCCTACGCTCGATTCTTGGGTGAGGTGGCCGAACGAACCGGCAGGCTGATTGCTCAGTGGCAGGCCGTGGGCTGGGCGCACGGGGTCATGAACACCGACAACATGTCGATCCTCGGGCTGACCCTCGACTATGGGCCGTATGGCTTCATGGATGATTTCAACCCGGGGTTTATTCCCAATCATTCCGATCATCGCGGCCGCTACTCGTTTGAGAACCAGCCCGATATCGGGTACTGGAACGTCCGTGCAATCGCGCAGGCCCTGTCTCCGCTGGTGGAGGAAGCCGACGTCCTGGGGGCTCCCGAAGTCTATGAAGCCACCATGCAGCAGACCTACACGGATTTGATGCAAGCCAAGTTGGGATTGAAAGAAGCCCGCGACGGCGACGACAAGCTCCGGCGCGATCTGTTCGCGCTCATGCATAGCCACCACGTGGACTACACGAATTTCTTTCGCGCACTCGGGTCCTTCAACCAGGACAACCCTGCGGCGAACGAACATCTGCGGGATCAGTTCCTCGACCGGGAAGGATTCGACTGGTGGGCGGAGCGGTATTGCGCGCGGCTCAAGGCCGAGCACAGCGAGGACGCCGCACGCAAGGTGCGCATGGACGCCTGCAATCCCAAATACGTCTTGAGGAATTATCTCGTCCAGGTCGCGATTGAACGGGCGGCCCGGCACCGGGATTACTCCGAGATCGACCGCCTGCGGGAATTGCTGTGTCATCCGTTCGACGACCAGCCCGAGATGAACGAATATGCCGCCCCGCCGCCGGATTGGGGCAAGCAGATCGTGGTGAGTTGCTCTTCGTAGCAGGTTGGATAAGCGTAGCGCAGTCCAACCCACGACTCCCTCGCCCCTTGAGGGAGAGGGCTGGGGTGAGGGGGCACCATGATACGAGGCGTTCTGCTGTTACTCCTGATCCTGGTCGTGCTGATCGGGCCGCAGTTGTGGACCAAATGGGTCTTCAACAAATATCGCGGTCATCGTGAAGACTATTCTGGGACGGGCGGTGAACTGGCCCGGCATTTGCTCGATCGCTTCGAGATGTCGCACGTGCAGGTCGAGACGACGGAACTCGGCGATCACTATGACCCGCAGGCCAAAGCGGTTCGGTTGCTCCCGGATCACTATAACGGCAAGTCGTTGACCGCGGTGACGGTCGCGGCACACGAGGTGGGCCACGCCATTCAGGATCGAACCGGCTATGGGCCGCTGCACGAACGCACAAAGCTCATCCGGCTGGCGCAAGGCGCGGAAAAAGCCGGATCTTTTGTCATGCTCGGCATTCCCATCGTCGCCGGGCTGACCCGTTCGCCGGCCGGCGGTTTGCTGGTGTTGCTGGCCGGGTTGGCCGTCATGTCGATGGGGGCGTTGGTGCATCTCGTGACCTTGCCCGTGGAATGGGACGCCAGCTTTCGCCGGGCGCTTCCGATCCTCGAACAAGGCCGGTATATTTCGCCGCACGATATGGACGGGGCGCGAAAGATTTTAACGGCTGCCGCCCTTACGTACGTAGCGGCGTCGCTGGGCGGGTTGTTGAATATCTGGCGATGGATCATGCTCATGCGACGGTGAGCGGGAGGCTTGGTTCTTTTGTTCGCCCGGATTTGGCGGCCCCTCTCGGCTAGGCCAAAGGCGGGAAGCCTTGAAAAACGATTGATACCGATGGAGGAAATGTATGAAGCGTGGCGTGACAAATGTTTTGGTCATACTTGGACTGCTGTGGTCTCTGATCGCCGGTTGTGGCGGAGAGAGTGCGGAAAGCCTCTTTGAAACGGCGCAGTTCGAGGAACGACAGACGAACGTTGCCCACGCCAGGGAATTGTATCAACGAATCATGCTCGAACATCCCGATTCGGAATGGGCCAAGAAAGCGAAGGCGCGGTTGGAGCAAATGGAGCAACCGTTCGTGCCATAACTCTCAATCTTCTGACAGTTTCCTCAATACCGCTTCCGCCGGGGTTTCCAGCTTCTTTTTCCGATTGCACTCATGACACGCCGGGACGGTGTTGCCCTTGGTCGATTTTCCGCCGCGGGCCAGCGGCACCACGTGGTCCATGGACAGTTGGTCCGGCTGAAACGAGTGGCCGCAGTAGTGGCAGCGCCCTTTCTGGAGTTGCTGAGTCCACCAGGACGTCCGTTTGAGTGCGCGGGCTTTGTCCCGCTCCTTGCGAATCCGTTTGGCGGTTTCGGGGTCTGGGTCGATTTCGAAATAGGGTTCGGGGGGCATTCCTGGGAGCTTAAAGGAGTTGCCGGATTTTTTCACGTGTGTGTCCGGGCAACTAGTCCAGGGCGAGCGTCAGGCATTTGGCGGAGCCGCCGGATTTGAGAAATTGATCCAGTGCGATGGGGTGGGGCGTGTAGCCGCGGTCTTTGAGCATGGCCGTGGTTTCCGGACATCCCGACGGCAGCACCACGTGCCGCCCGACGCAGACGGCGTTGCACGCAAAGCGCGAGGCTTCGGTGTGGGGCACCACGATGCGTCGTTGCGCATCCACGCGGTCGGCGATCGCGGTTTGGGCGTAGGAATCGAACGCGGCCGGATAGTACAGCAATTCGCCGTTGCTGAGCGGGCAGAAGCAGGTGTCCAGGTGATAGAACCGGCTCGCGACGAGTTCCAGGGGCAAAATTTCTTTGCCGTAGACCTCGCTTAATACGCGATGGGCTTTGATGTCGCTACGTTGCCGATATCCTCCGAACCAGATATCGGAAAAGCCCAGCAGGTCTCCCGCGCCTTCGAAATAACAATCCTTGTCCAGGCGGATCACGCGGTACCCGTGTTCTTTGAACCACCGCGCGAAGTGTTCCTCTTCCCCGCGTCGCTCCGGATGCCGGAACCGGCTGATGACGGCCGTGCCGTCGTGCATGACACCGGCATTGGCGGTAAACACCAGGTCGGGGAGGCCCGCAACCGGCGTCAGCCGTTCGAGCTTGGCGCCGGCGTCTTCTTCCAGCACACGGGCGAGGGTCCGCCATTGGACCTGGCTCGCGTGCTTGTCCACGGTGTTGGACAGACGCATCCATGGGTTGATTTCGTACTGAATCCCGAAATGGTCCGGTGGGCAAACCAGGAAGCGTGACATCGTCTTTGTACGCCTCGGTGTTGTGAGTGGACCGGTGCCCGTAGTAGGAGGCTGGTGAGACATGCGGGCTACCCCTTCCAGCCGAGGGCTTGCGCCAGTTGTCGCAGGAAGGACGCCGCATCCATCACCAAGCCGATGGATTGGAAACTGCCGCGGTCGCTGAGCTTGGTCGGAACGGCCGGGTTGATATCCACGCACACGGTGGGCACCTTCGCCGGCAGGCAGTTCCCCGTGGCGATGGCGTGCAGCGTCGTCGCGACCAGTAACGCCAGCCCGACGCCCGGGAGCGCGGCGCGCATGGCCGTTTGGGCTTCTCTGGTGTCCGTGATGACGTCGGGGAGCGGTCCGTCGTCGCGGATGCTTCCCGCCAGCACCATGCCGACGTTGTTGCGGACGCAGGAGGCGACAACCCCGTCCCGGATGAGCCCGGATTCCACCGCGTGCTTGAGGGTGCCGGCGTCCCGGACGCGGTTGATGGTGCGCAGGTGATGTTCATGACCGTGGGGCATGGGGCACCCCGCGCGCAGGCCGTATCCCAGGGACGTACCGAACAGGCTGGCTTCCATGTCGTGCGCAGCCAGGGCATTACCGCAAAACAGGACGTGAATGAAGCCGGACTCGATCAACCACGAGAGGGCTTCCCGGCCTCCGGCGTGGATGATGGCCGGCCCCCCGACGAACAGCACTTTGGTGCCGAGGTCGGGGTCGTAGCCGGCTTCGCCTGGCGTACATGCCTTCCGCCGGTTGTCGCGAATCAGCCACATGCGCCTGGCTACGTCGGTGATCATCGCATGATGCGGCCGTTCCGACGACACGTCGGCTGCCATGAAGGCGAACGCGTCCCGCTCTTGAGGCCGTTCCAGCGGGAAGACCCGAACGCCGGTTCGGCCCGTGACAATCAGGTCGCCGGCTTTCACGTCGGCCATGGGCACGGTGCGAGCCGCCGGAGGTTCCACGGTCACGCGAATGGCGAGGTCCATTTCGATCGCGTCCACGTCGAGCCATTGGTGGTTGAGGCGGATTTGCGTCCGGAGGTGCGAAGTCGCATAAAACGCATCCGGCAACACGCCGTCTTTCGGCGCGGGTTCCACGGTGCAATCGGCGGCGTGTTCGAGGATGGTCCCATGCGGTTGAATGGCGTGCAGGATGGCCGCGAGTCGTTGCGGGGAGTCGGCATGCACGGCGATCGTGGCCGAGGATGCGTCCTCTCGCGTGGCTCCGACGTGCATCTCGTTGATGGTGAAGGTGCCGCTTCGCTGGAGAATCGTGTCGAGCACCTTCGCCAGGATCAGCGAATCAATGATGTGGCCTTCCAAGGTCACGGTTTCAGTCGCCATACGTTCATTGTACACCCCGGGGGAGGCTCTGATCGGGGGGTGGGGCCTGGCGTCGAACGATCGTCGTGGTGCGGAAAAATGACTTTGGCGACAAATCCGGGAGGGTGGTATACTGCCGACATGGATGGGACAGAAGCATGGAAACGATCGCTGGGGATCGCGGGCTTCGTGGTGGCTCTTTGCATCGGCGGGGTGAGTGGGGCCGCGATCGGCAACGGCGTGTTCGAGGGATTCGTCCGTCATATCGCCCAGCAGATTAACAGGGACAAAGTTGATTTTGCGGTGGCGGAGTCCTGTACGACGTGGTTTTATGAACAATTGCGAAAGTCTCCGGGGGTTCGCCCTGACGTGAAACGCCTTTCTTCTTCTCTTGCGGAAAACGATCCCGATTCCCACCCCTGTGCCAGTCGGTACCCCGGCATCAATGAAGCGCGTGAGGCTTTTGCATACACCCAATCCACCCTCTCGTTGAGCCTGACGTTTTATCAATTGGCCCTGGTGGCCGATCGGGATGATAATGAGCGCTATGATGCGGGCGAGCTACGGGATATGTCGGCATCCCTGAACGTAGCGCTGTTGCAGGGCGATCATCCCTTTCAGCTCCTGGCGAAGTTGACGGGAAAATTCGACGACGTTCGTGAGACGGTCGAGTTCACGATCCTGACCGACAGCATGCAAGCGTTGTACAGCAAAGGATACCGGTTCACCCAAGCTGATCAGGCCGCGCTGGGCCGCGTGACCGGCGAATCCTGATCGCAGGAACCCTCTGATTTCTTGTGAAAGCGGGATGCGGGGCAAGGCGACCCGCAGCGAAATCCGAGGCTTATCAAGAGAGATAGGCGAGGGTTGAGCGAGGACACAACGCCGCCATGCGCCCGCCAGCGCAATAAAGCAGAGGGTTTCTTACCCTATTCGTTCGACCGCTTCTCGTGACCTACTCCGCACGGTCTGATCCCAGTCTTCCTTCATCGTATATTCCAATTTGGCTTTGGCTTCCGTGGCGCGCATGCGTCCCAGGGCCAGCGCCGCGGAGCTCCGAACGTACGCGTGATCGTCTTCCAACGCCTTGATCAAGAGCGGAATGCTTTCACGATGTTGCACGACGCCCAGGTAACTGGCGGCCATGCCCCGGAAGCGGTGCTGTTTGTCACCCATAGAGCGTTTGAAGGTGTACAGGAAGACCTCGGCCATGTCCGCGGCGACAGTCTCCAGCCCTTCCAGTTGAAAGTCATTGAGTTCAATGAGTTGGCTGGCAAGGTCAAACCGTTTTCGCGGGGCCTTTTCGCCGGCAAATTTTTGAAGGAGCCTGGCCCGCCGTTTATTTTTCTGTTTCGCCCGCTTGACCTTTCGGACGTTCACCCACGTGATGAGCGTGAGCGCGACGGCCAGAAACAGGATGGGGACGACTTCATCGACGATAAAGTCCTGCGTGTCGAAATCCAAATGGTTCCAAACCCAGATCCCGCCGACGATCAGGATGATCAGGGCCAAGGCCATCGTGAGGTTGGCTTGTCCCCGTTGGTTGCCGAGATGAGGTGGAAGCGCGTCGGTGGTCATGACGCTCATTGAACGTATCAGCACGCTGCTAAAGAACGTGTGGGCGGTTTTCCCTGTTTTCAAGAGTGGTCAGGAGCCTGCGAAATCGCCGGCCGTGCGTCTCCTCTTGACGGGTTTCGTACACGGCGATGAGGTTGCGCAGCATGCGAGCGAGTATGTGGGCATGGGAGCAGGGTTCGAGATAGCGGCGGTCGAACTCGACGCCAAAGTCCCGCAACAGTCGCGCACAATCCTTTTCGGTGAGCAGCGCCCCTTGGTGAAAACAATCGATGAACACGGGTTCCGTCCGCAACCCGACGAGAAAATGACCCGGCAGGCCGACCCCGGCCACCGGCACGTGGAGCCGTTGCCCCAGAAGCAAATACACGATCGACAAACTGATCGGGATCCCGACGCGGTCATCGAGAACCCGGTGCAGAAAACTGTTGTTGGGATCGTAATACTGTTGGGTGTTTCCCCGGAACCGCAGGGTGTGAAACAGGTATTCGTTCAGATGGCGCACGACCTGACGGGGGGTGCCTGACGAAAGGGGGTTGAGTTCGGCGGCCATGGCGTCCAGTCGTTGCCGGTACGGGGCCGTTCCCACTTGCGGGTCTCCCGCCCGGGCAATCAGGAATGCCCCGGCTTCCAGGTCAAGCTCCCGTTCCGAAGACTGCAGCAGTTCCTCCCAGTGTTGGTCGACGTCCGCTTGGGCAATGTCTTCGATGACGGTGCCGAGGCGCGCGGCCAGGGTAGGATCGTCGCAGTCCCCCAGGGCATCTCTGAGAACGGGTATGGCTTCACGGCCCGCGTCGACGAGATGTCGGTGGATTTGCCGGACGACGCGAAGGTCGTGGTCGGAGAGCAGGTGGACCAGCGCGTCGATGTTCGTCGCTGATCGTTCGGGGGAGGACGACGGCGCGTTCTTCATCACGGCGGATCCCGGGTTCACGAACCCTACCCGATTGCCCGGCGGAAAGCCTTGGCCCCCCCGTACAGACACACGGCGTCGAAGACAGCCAGGATCACGAAGGCCAGGGCCACCTGGGGAATGGCCGCGTCCCATCCCGTGATGATGAGGGGGCGCACGGCGTCGATGACCCAGGTCATCGGATTCACCATGGCGACGACCTGCATCCACCCCGGCATGGCTGACAGGGGCACGAGGGCCGAGCTGAGAAAAATCATGGGCAGGGAAAGGAAGCCCAGCAAGGAAAAGAAATCGCCGTGGCTTTTGACGGAAAACGCGATACCCATGGAGATGGCGGTCAGCCCCACGCCGAACAGCATCCCGATCGCCAGGATCACGGCGATGCCCGGCAGCCCCGTTTCGAGGCGTACGCCGAAGACGAACGCGATGCTCAGAATGACCAGAATCTGCATGCCGGTAATGGCCATCACGAAGAGGTAGCGACTGAGGATCACGGAGGACCGGTGAATGGGCGTGGACATCATGCGTTCCAGGAACCCGTTCTCCTTGTCGAACAGCAGGTCCACGCCGCCGGCCAGCCCGTTGTTGAGGACCGTCATGACGACCACCCCGCCCGCCAGGAAACTCATATAGTTCGGGGCGTCGAGGATTTGGATGTTGGCCGCGCGTTGAAAGAGGCTGCCGAAAAAGATCAGCCAGAACAGCATGGGCTGGACCAAGGTGAACAGCATGCTGAATTTTTCCCGGCTGAGCCGGCGAACCCACCGCATCGTCAATGCGAGGACTTCCTGTCTGTAGTGTTGAAAGGTCATGGTCTGTAAGCCGGGGTTATTCCTCCGCCGCGTCCGGAGTGCCTCCCCGCAACCCGTGCCCGGTATGGGCGACGAACACGTCGTCGAGCCGGGGTCGATGATATTCGATGCCATCAAGGCTGCAATCAAGGCGTTGGGCAACCTCGATGACGGCGGAGAGGGATTTCTCGGGAGATTCCACGAGCACATCCAGGCCGGTCGGGTTGATGCGCACGTCACGGACCAGGGGCAAGGCCATGACCCCTTCACGCAGGCGCGGGAGTTTTTCCGTTTCGTGGTCCTTGATCGTCAGCGAGAGGCTGTCGCCCCCCAATCCGGTTTTCAACTCCAGCGGCGACCCGATGACCCGAATCGTTCCGCCGTCGATAATCGCCAGTCGATCGCACAGTTGGTCGGCTTCTTCCAGGTAATTGGTCGTCATGACGATGGTGATGCCCTGCTCACGAAGTTGCCGGATATAGTCCCATATCCGGAGACGGCTTTGGACGTCCAACCCCAGGGTCGGTTCGTCCAAAAACACGATTTTGGGATGGGGCAGCAACCCGCAGGCGATGTCCAATTTGCGCTTCATGCCCCCGGAATAGGTTTTCGCCACGCGGTCCGCGTGCTCTTCGAGATTGACGAGCTTCAACAGTTCGTCAATCCGCGCGTTCGTTTCCGTCCGGGAAAGATGGTAGAGGCCTCCCAAGAGCTCGAGGTGTTCGCGACCGGTCAGAAACCGATCAACGGCGCGTTCTTGCGGGACGTAGCCGATCAGGCTTCGGACGGTGTCCGCCTCCGTCAGCACGTCGTGTCCCAGCACCGTGGCCGTTCCGCTGGAAGGGGGCAGCACGGTGATCAGAATCCGCAGGGTCGTGCTTTTCCCGGCGCCGTTGGGACCCAGGAGTCCGAAAATTTCACCGGCGTGTACCGTGAACGACACATCCTCAATGGCCGTCACCGAGCCAAACGTTTTCCCCAAGTGTGCGACGTCGATCACGATGGCGGGATCCATCAACCCCACCCTGACAATTGTGTTTCACTATCGAGTTTAAACTTCAGGAGGTCGATCAAGCGGCGGGTTTGTTGATGCAAGCTGTCGGCTTCGAGCAGGAACTGTTTTTCCAGCGGCGTCAAGTCCAGGCACGAGGAAAGACCGTTGACCAAGACACGGTCCGTCATGGCTTCATCGTTCACAAGCCGGCAGAGTGTATCGGCCTTTTGTGATTGAAGATAGCGCATCGCCAACGCCGTGAGGGTTGCGCGCATGGACCCTTCGGGTATCGATTGAAACGGCTCACTCGGCTCCAAGGTGATCTTGGCTTTACGATACCGGGCGTCAAAGAATTCCTCTTCGATCGTATACCGAGACACGCCTTGCAGGATCAGGTTCGACCGGCCATCCTGTAGCGGCTCGATATGGGTCATGCGTCCCACGCATCCCAGGGGAAAAATGGGTGGATTGCCATAATACCGGCTCTCCCATCCTTGCTTGAACAACGCCATGCCGATACAGGCGCCTTCCCGGCCGGCATCGGCGACCATGTCCCGGTATCGAGGCTCGAAAATATGAAGAGGCAGATAGGTATCCGGAAACAGCACGACGTTGGGAAGCGGAAAGATCGGGATGATCTCCGGGACGGGGAAGGCCTTCGAAGAAGGCGTGTCATTTACTGCAGGCATGCGGTACGATAGCCGACGCTCAAAATTCCTGTCAACGTGGTGATTCCGGGAGGGTCGGCACGATCACGATCGTGAGGTGCCGTCACGCGTGAATGGTCCGCGTATGAGTGAACATCGCGAAACGAGCCTAACTTGGAGGGTGAAACGCCGTGCCGGGACTGCGTGATAGGGTGATCGGTCTTGGTTGTGCGCTGTCAATTGTTCTCCTTCTGCCCTTTGGAGAGAGCCGGGGTGAGGAGGTTCTTCCTTCTCCATCCGAAGTCCTCGCGACGGAGTCTGGTGAGAAATCCGAGCTGATCACGGCACAGCCCGGATACGTCTATGCCTTCCCGCGCGATCACGGTTCCCATGACCGCTACGGCCTGGAGTGGTGGTACTTCACCGGTCACCTCTATGACCGGTCGGCGAGACGGTTCGGCTATGAAGTCACGTTTTTCCGCAAGGCCGTCGATGATGCGCGCGTGCGCGAGCACCCGTCACGTTGGGCGTTGCGGCATCTGTATTTCGCGCACTTGGCCGTCACCGACGTTGAGGGGGCCACTTTTCGATTTGCCGAAAAATTAAGTCGAGCGGCATTGGGGAAAGCCGGAGCCGATCCCGACCGGATGAAGGTCTGGATCGACCGTTGGACCTTGAACCCCGTGACCGAGGATCATGGCCGGGTGCATCTCACGGCCCAGGATGCCGGATTCGGCGTCGATCTGACGCTCACCTTGGACAAACCGCCCGTGATCCACGGCCGGGAAGGGATCAGTCGCAAGGGCCTCGGCCCCGGCCAGGCGTCACACTATTATTCACTCACGCGTTTGGCGACCCGGGGAACCGTCCGGGTCCGGGGCGAACCGTTTGATGTCACCGGGACCAGTTGGATGGATCATGAGTTCGGGTCCGGCGGCTTGGGCGAGGATCAAGTCGGGTGGGATTGGTTCAGCGTGCAATTTGATTCGAACGTCGAATTCATGCTCTATCTCCTGCGTAAACGGGACGGGTCCCATGATCCGGCGTCGAGCGGGACATTGATCTTTCCGGATGGCACGAGCCGGCACCTGAAACGCGCGGACTTCGTGGTGCGAACGACGGATCAGTGGACCAGCCCGCTCAGTCACGCGCAGTACCCGGCGCAGTGGATCGTGGCGGTTCCGTCGGTCCCGCTTCAGGTCACGGTGACGCCGGTGCTGCCCGATCAGGAACTGCGGACCGGGAACAGCACCCGGGTGACGTATTGGGAAGGTGCGGTGGACGTGCGCGGCCATTACCGGAATGCGCCCGTGACCGGCAACGGGTACGTCGAACTCACCGGATATGCGAACCCCCTGGAATTCGAGTATCGTTCACGCAAGAACCACCTGAGCCGATGAAGACCGTCGTTCAAGATGCCGTCGTCTTTCTCGTCATGGTAGCCCTGCTGTTGGGCTGCACCCAGCGCAGCGATCGTGTGGTCGCCGTCGTAGTGCATCCCAGCAAGCCGACGTTGGTCTACGTGGCGACGGAAGAAGCCGTCTATAAAACCCGGGACGGAGGACTGGCATGGAAACGGCTTTCGGAAGGGTTACGTCGCGTGCGGGTCATGAATTTGGCGATCGATCCGCAGCTGCCGGCCAATGTGTTTGCGGGTACGCTTGCCGATGGGGTGTACAAAAGTCCCGACGGCGGACGGCGTTGGCTCCCGCGCAATGCCGGCATTCAGAAAGGGACGATCTCGGCCAACGTGAATCAACTGGTCTTCGATCCGATTGACTCGCAAATCCTGTACGCGGCGACGACCGTCGGGGTGTTTCAGACCAGGGACGCCGGGCAGTCCTGGACCGAACGCATGCGAGGTATGAGCGAGATCAATTTTATCGTCGCGTTGGCCGTCGATCCGATGAGCCCCAATATTCTCTATGCAGGGACGAGCGGCGGGGTGTATCGCAGTCTCGATGGGGTAGACCATTGGACAAAGACCAATAACGGGCTCGTTCCCGATGACGCCAAAATGGCGTCCATGGCCTTGGGAGTGAATCGATTGCTGATCGATTCTGCCGATCCGGACGTCGTCTACGCGGGTACCACCCGAGGCGTGTTCAAGACACTCAACAAGGGAGAGGAGTGGACGAGACTGGCGGCCGGTCTCGGAGAACTCTACGTGAGCAGCCTCGTGTTGGAACCCGGAAACGGGCAGCACCTCTATATGGGGACCAGCCGGGGTATCTTTCAAAGCCGGGACGGCGGGCACACGTGGAAAACCACCAATAACGGGTTGGACAACCTGAATATTCGAACGATCGCCATGGACCCCCGCGATCCACTGATGTTGTACGTGGGCACGAACGGCAGCGGCCTTTTTCGCAGCCGGGATGGCGGCGAGTCCTGGACTCATGTTCCGCTGGCGACCGGAAGACCTCAATGAGCGAGTATCAAGCGCAACATGAACATAAATAAGATAGTGCTCATTGGAACCAGCCACCCATACCAGACGGCAGAGGAACGATGTCCCCCGCAAGGGGCACAAACCTTTCAACGTTTTCTTTTGGAGGCGTGTCGTCGATATGACATCCGAACGGTGGCCGAGGAAATGAACGTAGAAGCCTTGGTAGAGGTGAAGCGCAATGAGTCAATTCCACAACGGGTCGCAAGTGAGTTATCGCTTACACATCTTTTCTGTGACCCCGATCGCAAACAACGTAGGGAACTTGGACTGTTGCAGGAAAACGACATTAGGATTCAGCAGTTCTCTGATCCCAATATTTCCGACGATGAAATTGAAGGGAATTATCCATTTAACTTGACGTAACTTTCCGCTTCTGTTAGATTCCTTCCGACCGTCCATTCAGGCTACCCCTTGTCGGGTCGCCTGTGAAATACAAGAGCCTGATCGCGCTGCCCTGGATAGCTACCAGACGCGGCGCGATCCATTGACACGGTAAATACGCAGGGAGTCTCTTGCCTGAATGGACGGGCAGGCCCGACCCTATCCCTGTCGGAATATCACCCATTTTTACGCGGAGAATGCCCTATGTGGACCGGAATCTTTGCGGCCCTGGCCTTGGTATGGGTTGTGCTGATTTTCCTTGCGACAGGCCCTCTAGGGCTTCTTGTCGTGACGGTGGCGCTTCCCCTGCTCTATTTCTGTTGGGTACTCTTGCGGGCGCTGGGCTGGAAGGCCATCCCGATTTCTCTTGCCCTGCTATGGGTGCTCGGACTCTTGGCCGATATGATGAAGCATTAAACGCGGCACAAGCCGAGCCGGGCCTTCACCCGTTGCCAGCGATTGAACGCCCACACCCGAAAGGATTGCCGTTCAGCGTGACGAATCAACTGTTGCAGTTGTTCGTGCCCGCTTGGCACGCGGCCACCGAAAATGATCTGGATGGGGGCTTGACTTGAGCGAACGAAACTGATAAGACTTTTCATTGTAAGCGTCCTTTCTTGATTCGCTGCTACCAACAGCGGGTTGAACTTAAACGGGGGTCCTGCCTAACGGCCTATCAAATTACAATCCTTTCTATTTGGTGTTAATGGCCTGATCCTTTCGCCGAGGATCGGGCCATTTTTGTATAGCAGACTTAGTACTTCCTGTCAATCGGCGACCAACCCCTTGTAGGTCATCGTCTTTCCAGGCATGCCGCCGAACAAGGCCGCCATGCGATCCACGGTATGAAAGAAGCCTATCACAATCGGATTATCCTGTCAAGTTAAATGGATAATTCCCAAATTGAACGACAAATTTGCTCAGCATTGACGCGACGCGAGCATTATTGGCTTGAGCGTCTACAAACGGTAACCCAATGGCCAGTTCTATTCATTTGCGGGGCTGAGCACGTTAAGAGTTTTGAAAGAATTCTTAAAGACAAGGGGTTCAGCGTCGA
Source organism: Nitrospira sp. bin75 (assembly GCA_002238765.1). GTDB lineage: Bacteria > Nitrospirota > Nitrospiria > Nitrospirales > UBA8639 > Bin75. The sequence goes on along the minus strand of MPMZ01000026.1, from coordinate 9,374 downwards.
GTGCATAGCAGAGGATTGGTCACATTGAATCCTATGGTTTATTTAAATATAAATAGCACTAGACACGCTCAAGGACACTACCAAACCAATTACGTCCTACCAATTGTAAACGTGAGGGAATATCTTGTATTGTTTAGAAAACTAAATGAATCTTTGTTTTTAACGTGTTACAGTGATATTTCAAAAACGTTCATGATGGCGCAAAAATTGCTCTAAATAGAGCGAAGGCGAAAATGCAAGGCGAATGATTGCGACCTACTGTCGGAGGTGACTGTCATGTATCACACATGGATTAGTCTTTTCTTCTGGATCGTTCTGTGTTGTCCCGTTGCAGTAACGGCAGAGGACGGGAGTTCCGAGACGGCAGAACAAAATGAGAATGCAGCTTTTAGGGAGTGTGTTTTGAAAGAGACAAAGTGGAAGACAGAGTGTAGTAAATATTTAAAGAACTCCTTAACTATAAACAATCCTTATCCTCCACAAGCAGGGGTATCAGACAGCTTGGTTCCGGAGAGAGGAGGAGTCTGGGGTCAGACACCAGCCGAAATGTATCGGAAGCTCTACTTTCCGGATCCGGATCGACAAATACGAGGATAAGGTCGTGACGCTTCGCTTATGGACTCTGACAAAATAGCAAAAGTAGTAAGTTATGCTTTGTCGGTGTGTGCCCCTGCGGTTTTTGGATGGGTTGTCGGATATTTTGTGGGTCAAAGCGATTCAAAAGCAGTGATTCTTGCGGCGGTGCTTCCCGTGGCGTTGTCGGGTATAGGGATGGTGTTTGTTTTCAATTCCGCAGCCGGTAGAGAACATGACGTCAGGATTATGATAAGCCTTTTCATGATCTTGTTCTCCGCCTCCCTTTATTGTGGGGCGACAATAGGAAAGTACGATAAAGGGGTTGCGGAAAATTCTAATTTCGGGCAAGCCTTAGAGGCGCGGTTTAACTACCTGCAAGACTGCTCGGTTGCGGAGCTGAAAATCAATTCATTCAGAGAAAACCTCGCACTCCAGCCATTGGAAAACTCTGTATTTTGCCGGTAGCTTCCCCTAGGCTCTGGCTACGCTCCTGTCTCCCTGAGTTGAAGGTATTATGAAGACACACGGGGAATTCGCTTAAGCCTGCTCTTTGCAAGACGCCCGCAAACGCACCAAACCCTGCTGTTATGGCCCTGAAATCTGTTACCTTCAGGTAACAACTATAGAGGGCGTCCCCCCGTGCCTTCCCGTTGCGGTGGGGAGCGAGCCAGCTCCAGGTAATTGCTGTTCATTGGTTCACCGAACCCTGAAAAATGTCCTTGGTTGGCTGCCAAAATTTTTATTATGTCAAATTTTGTTGACATTTTTTGCACTTTTGGCACTGTCGATAGGTTGGATGGATCATTATGTTACGAAAACTAAACGTTTCACGAACAATCTCGATTTGTCATCAGTGCCATCATGAGCGAACTATCATGCTACCAATTGGAAACACCAGTAAATATCCCACATCGTTTAAAATACATATTCCCATTTATTTTCAATATGTTATAGATATTTTTGAAAACTTCCCATGATGGCTCGAAAATTGCTAGAAATATGGGAGGATAAAGGAAACCAGCCAGTATTCATGGAGGAGGATCAACAGAATCATGAAGCAAAAGTCAGGAAAGGAGGTGGTCGGAGAAAGGTTTTCCCCATCAGGGGGTTTTTTCATTAATCCATTCCACGTTAGGCCGCTTGGCCTTTACACGAGGAGGTTTCGCAATGTTTCTTTCTAGACGTCAATTTTTAAAAGTGACCACCGGGACAGTGGCGGCAGTGGCGTTGGCGGACAAAGCCTTGGCCTTGACTGCGCTGCAACCGGTTGTCGAAGTGGGCAATCCGCTGGGCGAGTATCCGGATCGCGCCTGGGAGCGGGTGTACCACGATCAGTATCGCTATGATTCGTCGTTTACGTGGGTCTGCTCCCCGAACGACACCCACGCCTGTCGCGTGCGTTCCTTCGTGCGTAACGGTGTGGTGATGCGGGTCGAGCAAAACTACGACCACCAAACCTACGAAGACCTCTACGGCAACCGCGGAACGTTTGCACACAATCCGCGGATGTGCTTGAAGGGGTACACGATGCATCGTCGGGTGTATGGGCCCTATCGGTTGAAAGGCCCCTTGATGCGCCGTGGTTGGAAAGCCTGGATGGATGCCGGTAGCCCGGAATTCACTCCGGACGTCATGAATAAATACAAATTCACTTCGCGGTTCCTGGATGACATGTTGCGGGTAAGCTGGGATACGGCGTTTACGTACCTGGCCAAAGCCATGGTCATTATCGCGGAGCGGTACAGCGGCGAAGCCGGTGCCCGTCGGTTGCGGGAGCAAGGCTATCCGCCGGAAATGATCGAGATGACCAAGGGTTCCGGCGTGCGGACCATGAAGTTCCGCGCGGGGATGCCCATCCTGGGCGTGATCGGCAAGATGTCCGTCACCCGGATGAACGGTGGCTGCGGCGCGTTGCTCGACCACTACATTCGGAAAGTGAAGCCCAACCAGGCCCAAGGCGGCCGGTATTGGTCGAACTACACCTGGCACGGTGACCAAAACCCAGCGCATCCGTTCTGGTCCGGGGTGCAAACCTCTGACAACGACATGAGCGACATGCGATTCGCGAAGTTGAACACAAGCTGGGGCAAGAACTTCGTCGAAAACAAAATGCCGGAAGCGCACTGGAAGCTCGAGAGTATCGAGCGTGGAGCGCGGGTGGTCGTGATCACGCCGGAGTACAACCCGACGGCGTATCGTGCCGACTACTGGATTCCGGTTCGGCCGGAGACGGACGCGGCATTGTTCCTGGGTGCCTGTAAGATCATGTTCGACGAGAACATGCATGACCATGATTTCTGCGCGGCCTATACGGACATGCCGATTCTGGTTCGTACGGACACGCTGCAATATCTTGATCCGCGCGACGTGATCAAGGGCTATTCCTTGCCGGACTTCTCCAAAACCTATTCGGGGAAAGTGCAAACGCTGAATCCGGCGAAGATTGCGCGTCTCGGCGGTTTCATGGTGTGGGATACGAATAAGAACCAAGCCGTGCCGATTCACCGTGAATTGGTGGGCTGGCATTACCGGAACAGCGGCATCGAGTCAGCCTTGACCGGGACCTACCGGGTGAAGTTGCTGAACGGCCGGGAAGTCGACGTGGCACCGATCTTCCAGTTGTATCAAGTCCACTTGCAGGACTACGACTTGGATACGATCCACCAGATCAACCGGTCCCCGAAGGACCTGATCGTCCGCTGGGCCAGAGATTCAGGAACCATCAAGCCGGCAACGATTCACAACGGGGAAGGGACGAACCACTACTTCCACCAAACCATCATTGCGCGTGGCGCGGCGATGGTGTTGATTATCGCCGGGAACGTCGGGAAGTTCGGGACCGGGCAACATACCTGGGCCGGGAACTACAAAGCGGGGATCTGGAACGCCACCCCGTGGTCCGGCGGTGGGTTGGGCACGCACACCGCGGAGAATCCGTTCAAGATCACGACGGATCCGAACGCACACGGTAAAGAAGTGCACGTGCGTGGCTACTACTATGGTGAAGAGGTGGCTTACTGGAACCATGGGGACACGGCGTTGATCGTGAACACGCCGAAGTATGGGCGCCGGGTGTTTACCGGAAAGACGCACATGCCGACCCCGACCAAGTTCCGGTGGGTGGCGAACGTCAACGTGTTGAACAACGCCAAACACCACTATGACATGGTCAGAAACGTGGACCCACACATCGAATGTATCGTCACCCAGGATATCGAGATGACCTCGGACGTGAACCATGCCGACATCGCGATGGGTGTGAATACGTGGATGGAGTTCACGTATCCGGAGCATACGGCAACGGTGTCGAATCCGTGGTTCCAGGTGTGGAAAGGGGGTATCCGGCCCTTGTATGACACCAGAAACGACCTGGATACGACAGCCGGCGTGGCCGCCAAATTGACCAATATGACGGGCGATGGGCGGTTCCGGGATTACTTCAAATTCGTCTACGACAACCGGGTGGACGTGTACGTGCAACGGTTGTTGGATGCCAGTTGTACGGGGTACGGGTACAGCGTCGACACCATGCTCAAGTCCGAGAAGGGCTGGATGGTGCTGTGCCGGACGTATCCACGGCAACCGTTCTGGGAAGAGACGAATGAAAGTAAGCCACAATGGACCCGGACTGGCCGGTATGAGAACTACCGGACGGAGCCGGAAGCCATTGAATACGGGGAAAACTTCATTTCGCACCGGGAAGGGACGGAGGCGACTCCATACTTGCCGAACGCGATTATGACGACGAACCCGTACGTGCGGCCGGATGACTATGGTATTCCCATCACGGCGCAGCACCATGATGACAAAACGGTACGTAACATTGCGTTGCCGTGGCAGGAAATCAAACGGTACTCCAACCCACTGTGGGAGAAGGGGTATCAGTTCTATTGCGTGACGCCGAAGACGCGGCATCGTGTACACAGCCAATGGTCGGTGAACGACTGGGTGCAGATGTACGAGTCGAACTTCGGTGACGCGTATCGGATGGATAAACGGACACCGGGTGTGGGTGAGCATCAATTACACATGAACCCACAAGCGGCGAAAGACCGGGGCATCAACGACGGTGACTACGTGTACGTTGACGGCAATCCGGTTGATCGGCCGTACCGCGGCTGGAAGCCGAGTGACCCGTACTACAAAGTGGCTCGGTTGATGATTCGGTCGAAGTACAACCCGGCGTTCCCGTACCACGTGACGATGGCGAAACACGCTCCGTACGTGGCAACCGCGAAATCCGTGAAGGGTCACGAAACCCGACCGGACGGACGGGCCATCGCGATGGATACGGGTTATCAATCCAACTTCCGGTATGGGGCGCAACAGTCCTTCACCCGGGACTGGTTGATGCCGATGCACCAAACCGACTCACTGCCGGGGAAACACGCAGTGGGCTGGAAGTTCAAATTCGGTTATCAAGTGGACAACCATGCGGTCAACACCACTCCGAAAGAATGTCTGATGCGGATTACCAAAGCAGAGGACGGTGGTATCGGCGGCAGGGGTCCATGGGAGCCAGTCCGGACCGGGTTTACGCCTGGGCAGGAAAATGAGTTCATGATCAAGTGGCTCAAAGGCGACCACATCAAGATCAAGGTGTAAGCAGTTTAACCAGGATCAAATGTGGATTTTTAGCAATTGAACTAACTATATAGTTCAAAGAAAACGGAGGAAACCATGCCAGAAGTCTATAATTGGCACTTAGGGCGGAAGATGCTGTATCCCTATGAGGAACGGCATCCGAAGTGGCAATTCGCCTTTGTGTTCAACATCAATCGCTGCTTGGCCTGCCAAACCTGTTCCATGGCGGATAAATCCACGTGGCTGTTTTCGAAAGGCCAGGAGTACATGTGGTGGAACAACGTGGAAACGAAACCGTATGGTGGATATCCACAGTTCTACGACGTGAAAATCACGCAGTTGATCGAACAAGTCAACCCAGGCGGACAGGTGTGGAACGTGCGGGTCGGCCGCAAACACCATGCGCCGTATGGGGTGTTCGAAGGGATGACCATTTTCGATGCCGGGGCGAAAGTCGGCCAGGCCGCGATCGGGTACATTCCGACGGACCAAGAATGGCGTTTTGTCAACATTTATGAAGACACGGCCACGTCAATGCGCGCGATTGTGGAAGGCATTGATAAGACCGGGTTTACCAAGGAAGAACCATGGCGCATGACCGGCAGCAGCTTGCCGGAACATGAAACCTACTTCTTCTATCTTCAACGCATTTGTAACCATTGCACGTATCCGGGTTGTTTGGCCGCCTGTCCGCGGAAAGCCATCTACAAGAGGCCGGAGGATGGGATCGTGCTGATCGACCAGAACCGGTGCCGTGGGTACAAGAAGTGCGTGGAGCAATGTCCATACAAAAAGCCGATGTATCGGGGTACGACTCGGGTGACCGAGAAGTGCATCGCGTGCTATCCGCGGGTGGAGGGGAAAGATCCTCTCACCGGTGGTGAGCCGATGGAAACCCGGTGTATGGCGGCCTGCGTGGGTAAGATTCGCTTACAGAACCTCGTCAAGATCGGTGAGGATGGACTGTGGGCGGAAGATCGGTGGAACCCCCTGTACTACACCATCCGGGTGGAACAGGTGGCGTTGCCGCTGTATCCGCAATGGGGCACGGAGCCGAACGGGTATTACATTCCCCCGCGGCAAGCGCCTCGTGGCTACATCCGGCAGATGTTCGGGCCGGGCGTGGACAATGCGATCGAGAAGTACTTGGTGCCGAGCCGGGAATTGTTAGCCGTCCTCCAGCTCTGGAGAGCGAGCCAACAAATCGTGTTCCGGTATGACATCATTCCTGGACCGAAAGTGTTTGAAACCCAAATTCACGGTCGGAAGTTCGAGATGTACAACGACACCGTGTTAGGGTTCAACAAGTCCGGGAAGGAAGCCGTCCGGCAGCAAGTGGAAGAGCCGATTTACATTCGGCCAGCCGAACGCGCTACCTGGCTGTAAGAAGCCTGGTAGGGTTTGTAAAAAAAGCCGGAGGTTTTCGGACCTCCGGCTTTTTTTTGAAGAACCGTCTCTCGAGAGGCAACTCGAAAAATTTGCTTAGATTCCTTCTCTAAATGGTGTATCCTAAAGGGACATGTGTTGCTCTTATCCAAACACCGCGAGAAAGCACGCGATTTCGACCATATGACGCTCTCTCCTCCTGATCCCCTTCCTGTTTCCGCTCAGGCCATACCCTTTTGGGAACTCCTGGAAACCGGAAAGGTGCCAGACGAATATCTCAGGTCGGAGTACGTGACTCAACAATTTGTCGAACGGTTGGTGCATTACGTATTGAGCATCCCCGCGAAATCGATTTCCATCCCCCAGCTTTCGGCCATTCTCGAGCAAATTGACGCCCGTCAACAGATTTTCTTTTTTAAACGCTTAAAAGAAACGAGTCCCCACAGCTTAAAGGAGTTTGCTCCCCTGTATTACGGCTTTATGGCGGAATTTCACCCATTATTGTTTACCTGACACTTGTCCGGAGACCCGTTTTGAGGAGGAACAATGAATTCAACTTTACATCGAGCGATTTCAAGTTTTTACAACCTGATTTATGAGGCTCAGGCGTTTTCGACGACCATGGCTCGAATCGATTCGGCTGACCACGATCGGTATTTGGGGCGAGTGGAAGGGCTTAATTGGGTGCTTGATCGGTGCCAGGAGTTTGAAGACGTGGACCAGAATCTCACCACAGCCTCCCTTCATAAATTGTTAGGCGACGTCAAATCGGATCTGGATCACGAATTATCCGTTCAACGACGGGAAAAGGGCAGGAGGGCTGACGGCCGGGAGGAAGCGCTGATCTTCGTGACCGACTACCTCACGAGTCTGATTACGGCCACGGAAATCGAGTCGGCCAAAAGCCCGGTCTGAGGTGGTTCATGGTGCCGGCGCTTCCGGTTGCAGATCTCCCACGCAGGCGACGGACGGAGCCTGTCCTGCCTGTCCTGAGCGTAACGAAGTGAAGTCGAAGGACGCCGTCCTGACAAAGAATGTTTGCTGCTGACAGAGTCAAGTCCCGCTGGATACGAGAGTGGATTATTTTTGCCGTCTGCTTGGGCCTGGGCGGGCATATCGCCCTGGCCCTCCTGCTGCACGCCCCGGACGAATGGCCTGCCAGGAACCTGTGGCTGTATGGCCTCTTACTCGCGCTCTCCGTTTACGTGTGCGTCCAGTTACTTCGCTCGGCGTGGTGGTTGTGGAGGGGTGAGCGCGCCTCCGATTCCCAGGAAGAAGCCTAGCCCGCATGTCTCACCAGCCTTCGTCGCGGGGGTGCCGGTTCCGGCTTACAGAAGACCGGCGGTCGGGATTCCTTCCTCAATGAGCATGATCGGAATCATCTCCCGGATCGGATAGGCGACCTGCTTATCGCTCCTGAGCAACCCGCCATCGAGGGGTTCTTTCACTAGGTTCCCACCCGTATTCTGCACTTCCCCATTCGCAATGTTTCGGTTCAGGAGGTCGAGGGCGGCGGCGTCCAGGAGCGTCAGAGCCTGCTTGGTCTCCGGACAACACAAGATTTCCAGGAGCGCAGGATCGAGAGGCATCGCCGGGGCTGACTCGCTGTCAGGACTCATGATTTCCCTTTCCCGTTTGTGCAGTTGTTTTCCAACGCCGTCTTTCATACACTAGTCAATACGTTCGATGGATTGCAAGACGACGTACAATCACTCCCCCCTTCGACAAGCTCAGGACAGGCCCTTGAGGGGGAGTCGGAGAGCTAAGGGCGTAGTCCGCCAGCGATCCGGTGGGGGGAAAGAGTCGAAGAGCCATGCCAGTCAACAAGCGAGTTTTGGCTCAAACACGGCAGCTTCTGGCCTGCAAATGCGCATCGGTTGGCGACGATGACCATGGATAAGCGCAGTCGACTTCAGCTACTCAAACGATATTTCGTCGCGGGACTGTTTGTCGTCGTCCCGGCGTGGGGAACCTTCCTGATTCTGTCCACGTTATTCGTGACGTTGGATGGCCTGTGGGTGGATCTGTTGGGTCCCGTGATGACGTTTGAAATTCCGGGAGCGGGGATTACCCTGTTGCTCTTGGTCATTTTGGGGGCGGGGATGTTGGGGACTCGCCTCGTCGGGCAACGGTTCGTGAAACGCGTAGAGGACCTGTTCGAGCGGATACCGTTGGTGAGAAGTATCTATTACACGCTCAAGGGGATGACCGATGTGTTTCAGTTTCGTGAGCGATTCGGCCAGAGTACGGTGGTCGTGTTTCCGTTTCCCCGCACCGGCCTGTGGGCGATCGGATTTCTGATGGGCACCGCACCCGGAATGCTCCAGATTGTCAAAGACGATTCACTCATCATGGTGTTTGTGCCGACGGCCATTCACCCCTTTACGGGCTATTTGGCGTTCGTCGGGGCGTCGAAGATCCACCGCGTCAAGCTGCGTCCCGAAGAGGCCATGAAATTGGAATTCTCCGCGGGGCTGTATCAACCGCCCCAAGGGTGGCTGACAGGCGAACCTCCCCGAAGGAGCCTGCCCTGAGCGCAGTCGAAGGGCTTGTCGAAGGGTCCGCCCGCTTCCCTAGGCTTGTCTCGGGAAAGGCATCTCCCTCTTCTATTCCCCTGGTATAAAAATAACCGTATAGAACCCTCTCCCCAACGTGGGAGAGTGTATAGACCGGGGACATGGTTTACACCTGTTCGGAGACATGGTGAACACTTTAAGCTGCAGGGCTTCACCCCAAAAGGAGGAGCGCCATGCCTTGGAAAGAGGTGTCGCCCATGTCTCAACGCCACGAATTCATGCTGTTAGCCCAACAGCCGGGGGTCTCCCTCC
>MPMZ01000025.1 GCA_002238765.1 Nitrospira sp. bin75 | reverse complement strand
TGCGGAAGCGGTTTGGGATCGGGGAGGCGACGGACCATACCTTGGAGGAAGTGGGGCAGGATTTCGAGGTGACGCGGGAGCGGATCCGGCAGATCGAAGCCAAGGCCCTGCGCAAACTCCGCCACCCCACCCGGAGTAAGAAACTGCGCAGTTTTGCCGAAGGGTTTTAACGGGCGACCGAACGTTCTCCGGGGCCCATAGCTCAGTTGGTCAGAGCGGCTGACTCATAATCAGTTGGTCCCAGGTTCAAGTCCTGGTGGGCCCACCAACTTTGCAATTTATACGGCGGATACGGTAAGGTACTTGATCATGAACGGCTCACTTCTTTCTCACGCGCAGAGGCGTTCTTGAATTTTCAACTTTCCCTCCTGGTGCAACTCCAGCAGCTTGATCTGAAGCTGCATGATCTCGAAAAACAGCAACAACAGATTCCCCAACGTCTGCAAGCGGCGCAGTCGCCGGTTGACCAAGCCCGCACGCGATCGGAAGACCTGAAGGCCATGCTGGAGACCATTGCTGCGGATCGCCGGAGCGGTGAACAGGACTTGAGTGCGCATGAGAGTCACGTCCAGAAAATGCGCGAGCGGTTGAACGAATTGAAAACGAACAAGGAGTACCAAGCCCATTTGTTTGAAATTGAAATGGCCAACAAGAAAAAGGATGGCCTGGAAGAACGAGTCCTCCTGGCCATGGAGCGAGCGGAAGAGAAGCAGAAAGAATTGGAAGAAGTCGAGCAACTTCTTCAGGACGTGACGCAAACCCTGGAGCAGGAAAAGGTTGCTCTGGAGGCCTTATCCGCTCAACTGACGGATGAGGTCGCGCGGATCGAGCAGGAGAAGCAAAGCCTGTTGGCCTCATTGGAAAAACGAATCTATCAGCGATACTCGATACTCAAATCGTCCTTGAAACTCGTGGTGGTGGCCACCGTTCGCGGTGAAACCTGCCAGGGGTGTCAATTGCAAATTCCCCCCCAATTGTGCGCCAGTGTCAAGCGGGCCGATGAACTGTTGACCTGTCCCTACTGCTATCGCATTTTGTATTATGAAGATGCGCTCAATGAAACGCCTCAATGCGTGAGTGCCCAGGAGCCCGTGGCGCAGGAACACCTGGAAGGCTGATCGTCTCCGCCACGTTCCCTTTCCGTACGTCTCTTGTTTCCCGGACAGCCATTGCGTATCATAGTTTCAGGTATGAGGCGTGGGTCAGGTGGCCGCTCACCTGGTCGCAGGTGGGAGGAAAGTCCGGACTCCACAGGGCAGGGTGCTGGGTAACGCCCAGGCGGAGCAATCCGACATGAGCGCCACAGAAAACAAACCGCCCCGGGACGATCTTCGGATGGTGCCGGGGTAAGGGTGAAACGGCGGGGTAAGAGCCCACCGCGTCCGCGGCAACGTGGACGGCAGGGTAAGCATCACCCGGAGCAAGACCAAATAGGAGGACGCTCCGAACGGCCCGATCGGCTTCGCACGGCGACAGCCGTTTGCGGAGAGGAGTCGATGACGTTCGGGAGAGGCCGGCCCGGCCGAGGTTCTCGGGTAGGTCGCTGGAGGCTTGTGGTAACAGAAGCCGTAGAGACATGGTCACCGCCGTATGCAGAATCGATACGGAACAGAATCCGGCTTATCGACCCACCCCATACCTTTTTCAAGCCGGCCCTGACCGCATGATGGGTCATTCGACCGTTCGGAAACGAAGGTGCGGTTTGACTCTGTCCGATCTCCCCTGTTAGCATGCGCTCTCTCTGAGAATTCGCCTCGTGTCCCCATCGTCTAGCCTGGCCTAGGACGCCGGCCTTTCAAGCCGGCAACACGGGTTCAAATCCCGTTGGGGACGCCACCATAGAGCAGCCGCTGAACTCTGTTTCAGCGACTCTTTTCGATGCGGAGTCGGGGACGGAGGAGAATCATGAATCGGCACAACAAGCGGGGAGCGTGGTTGACCTTTGTCATTGGCATGACGGGGATGGTCCTGGGATGGTCCTCCGCGTTCGCTGAATGGAAATATGAGTCAACCGAACCTCCAATCGAATCCCAATTTGAAATGATCGAGGGGAAGGATGGGGCTCCGATGATCAAGATCCCCGAGGGGGAGTTTCTGATGGGAGCCAATGACGGGTCGAGGAATGAGCGTCCGGAACACATGGTCCGGTTGGACAGTTATTATATCGATCAATTTGAAGTGACGATGGAGCGGTATCAGAAGTTTCTCGATGAGACCAATCACGATTTGCCGCCGTTGTGGGATGATTATGCTGCGCTCGAAGAGGCGAAAGACCGTCCGGCCGTCGGCATGGCATGGGACAGCGCGAAAGCCTATTGTGAATGGGTGGGCAGGCGGCTGCCGACAGAAGCCGAATGGGAGAAGGGGGCACGGGGCACCGATGGCCGCCGGTATCCCTGGGGGCATATGCAGCCGTTCGTCGATATTGCACGGTACAATTTCGGGACGACTGGATGGGTCAGTTACGAAGTGACGTTGGCGCCCGTGAAGAGCGGGGTGACCGGAATGAGTATTCGCCATGGATTGAAGGAGGGTACCAAAAGTCCCTATGGCCTCTATCACATGGCGGGAAACGCTTCTGAATGGGTGGCGGATTGGTATGACCGGACGTATTACGAAGAGAGTCCGGAGAAAAATCCACCCGGGCCCAAAGAGGGAGAGCGGAAAGTCTATCGCGGCGGGTCGTGGGAAGATCCGCCCAAGTGGCTGAAAGTGACGGCCCGGCGAAGCGCCGAGCCGATGTTTCCCATCGACGCGAATGACCTGACTATCGGGTTCCGGTGTGCGATGGACGTGAAGAAATAAACTACGAACACCCCGTGGTTTCACCGCAGTTTCTGCAGACCAGGCACATCCCGTTGCGGATGAGTTTGAATTGCTTGCAATTGGGACAGGGGTCGCCTTCAAACCCTTTCTGAAACGCCGTTTCTATTTCAGTGGCATAGGCGAGGGTCTCCCGCTTCATTTCGAGTTTGTGTGATACGCTTCCGTTTCCCTGGCCGTTTCCGGTCGCGGCGTCGCTTTGAATGCGATGTCGAGCGGGAAACAGTTCCGGGTTGATGGCGGTTGTCGTGATGGTTCTGGGGTCGGCCGGTTCATCCTCCGTACATTCGGGGTCCTGTTTGACGGAATCCCCGCGCAAGTCCTCCTGGTTCACCTGTGCGAGTTCTTTCTTGTCGAGATAGGTAATGGCCAACTCACGGAAGATATAGTCGATGATCGACGTGGACATTTTGATATGGTCATTGAGGTTGACCGGGCCGTTGGGCTCGAAGCGGGTGAACAGGAAGGCTTCGACGAATTCTTCGAGCGGGACGCCGTGTTGGAGGCCCAAAGAAATCGCAATGGCAAAACAGTTCATGAGGCTGCGAAACGCGGCCCCTTCCTTGTGCATGTCGAGAAAGATTTCTCCGAGTGTCCCATCTTCGTATTCGCCGGTGCGGAGATAAATCTTATGTCCGCCGATCATGGCCTTCTGCGTGTACCCCCCGCGTCGTGAGGGAAGCGGGCGACGTTTGGCGAGATACCGGACCATCACCCGCTCCGTCACCTGTTGGGCCGCCTTCATGACGTCGTCGTGCCGTTCGGACTGCGAGTCGGCCGAGGCGTTCAGGGGCTGGCTCAGTTTCGACCCGTCCCGGTACAAGGCCACGGCCTTGAGCATATGCTGCCACCCCATCAGGTACGCGCCTTCCGCGTCCCCGACGCTGGAATCCGAAGGCATGTTGATGGTCTTGCTGATAGCCCCACTGATAAACGGCTGGGCCGCGGCCATCATCCGGATGTGCGCCTGTGTCGAAATGTAGCGTTTTCCGATGCGACCGCACCGGTTGGCGCAGTCGAAAATCGGCAGATGCTCGTCTTTGAGATGGGGCGCCTCTTCCACCGTCATGGTCCCGCAGCAAAAATCGTTGGCCGCGAGAATTTCTTCCTGAGTAAACCCCAACGCGTTGAGAACGTTGAATTGGGGATCGTTGAGTTGGGCGTCGGAGAAGCCGAGGACGTCCCGGCAGAAATCTTCACCCAACGTCCATTTATTAAAGGCGAATTGAATTTCGAAGACCTCGTCCAACGTCGATTCCAGGCGGTCGAGCACTTCCGGGGTAAGCCCCTTGGCCCGGAGCGATTCGTGATTCAGGAACGGGGCGTGTTTCAGGGTCCGGGTTCCCGTGGCATAGGTGATGATGTCGTGGATCTGTTCCTGGGAATAGCCCAGTTTCTTGAGCGCCGGGGGCAGGCTTTGATTGATGATTTTGAAGTAGCCGCCTCCGGCGAGTTTCTTGAATTTGACGAGCGCGAAGTCCGGCTCGATCCCAGTGGTATCACAATCCATGACCAAGCCGATGGTGCCCGTGGGGGCGATCACCGTGGCCTGCGCGTTCCTGAATCCGTGGGCTTCCCCCAATTCGATGGCACGGTCCCAGGTCTCCTGCGCGGCATGCAACAGCGCGGCAGGGGCGGAAGCCGGGTCGATGCCCTTTGGTGTCATCGTCAGGCCTTCATAGTCGTCAAGTTTGGCCTGATACGCGGCCCTTCGATGGTTTCGCATGACTCGCAGCATGTGGTCGCGGTTTTTCGTGAATCCGGGGAAAGGGCCGAGTTCCGACGCCATTTCCGCGGAGGCGGCATAGGCTTCGCCGGTCAGAATGGCGGTCAGGGCCCCGCAGATCGCCAGCGCTTTCGGAGAATCGTAGGCAATGCCCATCCGCATGAGCAGGGACCCGAGATTGGCATACCCCAGCCCCAACGTTCGAAAGATAAAACTTTTCTCGGCAATCGGCTTGCTCGGGAAGCCGGCCATGAGCACGCTGATTTCCAGGACGATGGTCCAGAGCCGGATGGCGTGTCGATACGCCGGGACGTCGAATTCACCGTCCGGCGTCATGAAGGCGCCCAGGTTCAGGGACGCCAGGTTACACGCGGTATCATCCAGGAACATGTATTCGCTGCACGGGTTGGAGGCGTTGATGCGCCCGTCGTCCGGGCACGTATGCCATTCATTGATCGTGGTATCGTATTGCATGCCAGGGTCGGCACACATCCAGGCCGCCCAACAGATGCGATCCCACAAATCCTTGGCTTTGAGCCTCTTCGCCACGGCTCCGTCCGTCCGGCGGGTGAGGTGCCATTCGCCGTCTTCCCGTAACGTCTGAAAAAATCCGTTGGGTACCCGGATGCTGTTATTGGAATTTTGTCCGGACACCGTTTGATAGGCTTTGCTGTCCCAGTTCGTGTCGTATTCATGAAACACGAAATGAGTATAGCCTTCCCGGGCATAGGCAAAAATGCGTTGGATAAAGGCTTCGGGCACGCTTGCTTGACGAGCCGAGCGGAGGGCGTCCTTGAGCGGACGATTCCGTTCGGGGTCGACCTCGACTTCCTCCAGCCCTTCGGCATTTTTTTGACGACAGGCTTTCAGGACGGCGTTCAATTGACCGGCGCACATCTTGGACCCGGTCACCATGGCGGCCACCTTTTGTTCCTCGATGGCCTTCCAGTCGATGAACTCTTCGATGTCGGGATGGTCCAAATCCAGGCAGACCATTTTGGCGGCCCGTCTGGTGGTGCCACCCGATTTAATCGCGCCTGCCGCCCGGTCTCCGATCCTGAGGAACGACATCAACCCGGAAGATTTCCCACCACCCGACAACGGCTCGTTTTCTCCGCGAAGCCTGGAGAAGTTGGTCCCGGTGCCTGACCCGTATTTGAATAACCGGGCCTCCCGGACCCACAAGTCCATGATCCCTCCCTCGTTGACGAGGTCGTCACTGACGGACTGGATGAAACAGGCGTGAACTTGGGGGCGTTCGTAGGCGTTTTGGGACAGGTTGAGTTTTTGGGTATGGGGATCGACGAAATAATGCCCTTGAGAGGGGCCGCTGATGTCGTACGCAAAATGCAGGCCCGTGTTGAACCACTGCGGTGAATTGGGGGCGGCCATTTGTTTGGCCAGCATGAAACACAGTTCGGCATAAAAGGCCCGGGCATCCCGGTCCGTATCGAAATACCCATGGGTTTCGCCCCATTGGGTCCAGCAACCGGCCAAGCGATGAAACACCTGCCGGGCATCGCGTTCGCCGCCCGTCACCGGGTTGCCGTGCTCATCCTTGACGGGCTCCCCATCGGGATCGAACTGCGGCACTCCGGCTTTCCGGAAATATTTTTGCGCCAGAATGTCCACGGCTAGTTGGGACCATTGATCGGGGACATGGATGTCATTGAGTTGAAACACCACGGAGCCGTCCGGATTCTTGATTTCCGACGACCGGGTGGAAAAGGGAATGCCTTCGTAGGGAGATTCTTCGGCGCGGGTAAAACGGCGTTCTATTTTCACAACGATTCTCCCTACGCCCGACCAGTCTCAGGTCAGGAGGCCAGGTTCATGTGGTTTCCGGGACCGGACAGCATGCCCCTTCCCTCGTAGCTGCCTTCGGCAGTCGACTGCGATTCCCTTTGGATGCCTGCCGGCCCTGAACGGGGGGTACTGCCGGGAAAATGCCGGATTGGCTTCGGGCGATTTGGCGATTTGAGTGCACGATCAGCCTTTTGTTGCCATAGTGGAATCTGACACGTGACTGATCCATTTCTGCACCTAGAGAGGAAAGCATAAGGATTCTGACTCTAGAGAGTGTTTCTTGAAGTCACACAATCTATAGAGTCAAAGAGGAATTGTCAATACTAAATGTTGTGCTTTCATCTCAATAACCGGGGGATACAAGTGGATAGTCTGGGAACAAAAAAAACCATTGTAATTCAAAACGTTAGAACGATGATTTTGTGTTATCCACAGGATGAAAAAGAGGACTTTTTCCTTCATCAACAGGACGGGAATGTTCCGGAATCCATGCCGATGGAGGCGGGCAAGGGAAAACCGGGAGACTTTTTGTCCCTGTCCCTCCCTGTAATTGGCCCAATGTTGGAACAGCTTTCCGGTTTGCGTCTCGATTTTTGCCGGGATCCGTACTATTCTGTTGATTCCCCAAAAGGGAGAAGCTCACCATCACAGTCGAAACAAGATCTCTCTCACAAAAGGAGGCGTGAATCATGTACGTGTGGAGTAAACGGATTGTCGTCACCTTGTTGGTGACGTTCGGCGTCCTGCAAATAGTCTTTTGGAATGCCGCAACGGGTGGGAGCACCAGTGAACTCACCACGCGCACCACGCACTGGTTGGGGATCAACTATTTCCTGCTGGTGGTGTGGGTGTTCGTCTGGATGTACGACCAGGCGCGCGTCCGCGGGAAAAATGCGTGGGTCTGGTTGCTCCCTCTTCTGGTGGCCCCGCTGCCCACCCTGATGGCCTTTGTTCTGCTCCTTCAGCGGCGCCTGAACTGACGGGTGTCTCCCTTATCCGATCATCACCCGGGACTCCGGAAAGCGATACCGGGGCGTGGTCGTGGTGTGCACGGCGAACAGGCCGATGAGGAGCGGCCCGAAACGGCCGATCAGCATCGAGGCGATGATCACCAGCTTGCCGAAGTCGGTGAACAGGGCGGAGAAGCTTCGCCCGTCCCCGTCTCCGAGGGACATGCCCACGATTCCCATCGCCGACGTGACTTCGAACATGATGCTCAAAAACGGGCGCTCTTCCGTAAAAGCCAGCGCCAGGGTAAACAGGGTGATGGCCGTGAATGCCAGAATCGCGAGACAAAACGCGCGGACCACCAGTTCTCTCGGAATGCGCCTGTGAAAGACTTCGACGTCGTGCCGGCGTCGAAGCACCGCCCAGATCGTCAGCCAGATGATGGCGAACGTCGTGGTCTTGATGCCTCCCGACATGCTGCCGGGTGAACCACCGATGGTCATCAGGAGCAGCAGAAAATAGAGGGTGGCGTCATTCATCGCGCTGATATCAATGGTCGTAAATCCCGCGGTACGCGACATCGCGTGGAAATGCGCCGTGGCCAGTCGTTCGCCGATGCCCATGGGTTGAAACGTCTGCGGATTGTTCCATTCGAGAATGGTGATCCCCAGGGTGCCTGACACGAGAATGATCAGGGTGACCACGATCACGAGTTTCGTATGCGTCTGGAGCCGAAAGCGGCGGCCCTTGAGATTGTCCCACCCGTCCTGAAAAACAAGAAATCCGATACTTCCCAGAATGACGAGGACCGTCACGATCATATTGATGGACAGGTCGGTTCGATAGGTAATCAGGCTGTCGGAGAACAGGGCGAATCCCGCGTTGTTGAAGGCGGAGATGGAATGGAAGAGTCCGGAGTAGAGGGCGTCCCCCCACGACATGTCCCGCGAAAAACGCAGGGCGAGAAAGAGAAACCCCAATCCTTCCAAGGCCACGGTGGCGACGGCCACGATTTTGACGTAGCGGATCGATCCGGCCATATCGAACGTGCTCAGCGTTTCGGCCAGCATCATCCGGTCGCGTAAGCCGATGCGATGCCCCAAGGCCAGCAGGATGATCGTCGCCAGCAGGGCATAGCCCAGCCCGCCGATTTGAATGAGCAGCAGGATGATGAGTTGCCCGAAGGTGGTGAATTCGTGAGGGGTATCCATCACGATCAACCCGGTCACGCACACGGCCGAGGTCGCGGTAAACATGGCGTCGATGAACCGTAATTCCACGCCGTCCGGGGTGGCGAACGGGAGCATCAGGAGGGCCGTGCCGATGAAAATCAGGGCCGCGGCGGCTAACGCCACGACCTGACCGGGTAACAGGCGAATGGCCGCCATCCGGCTGCGAAGGGAGGGTGATGCCGTGGAGGACCGTTCAAGCACTGGCATGGGGCCGGCATCGCGTGAGTCTGAGGGCGTCTATTCGCATCCAGGAGAGTGCCGTCATCCCCTGACGGGCAAGCGGAGGACGGAAGCGTTCAGCAGCGTTGCCCGTTAAACAGGCAGGGTTTATAGCGGGTCGCGTCGAAATCAACGTCTTCTTGATAGACGAGTTCGTTGCCATTGACTCCATCCTGTTCGGGATCATTCCACATCTTATGGTTCCACCAGTAAAACAGGGGATAGGGTTCGAGGTAGTACACGGGATTCCCATACACGCTTCTCTGGTGCTCCCACACTTTTCTCCCGACCACGTAATCGACTTCTTCCGTCCCTTTCAGTGAATACAAAAACATGACCATGCTCGTCTCATGGTCGTAAATTTCCTCCAGCCGGGTTTCTTCGTCCGGCTCGATGGGCAGGGAGTACTGCGCGCCGCTCAAGCCGGGCAGGAACACGGCAAGCAACAATGAGAGGAAGATCGGTGCAATCGAAAAAGGGTGGGACATACGGCACCTTCCATCAACAAGAGAGGTCGAACTGCCGCTTCCGTCGCGAGTCCTTATCATTGTACTCCTAACCGTTCCCTTGGGCAATTTGATTTTTTGTGATTGACGATTAGCCAGGAGAGGCATTTCGATGACGGTAGCGAATTTTGCTTCGCTGGTGCGCTTCATATTACTCACGCACTCGAATGCGCGACTCTTCTACGATCCATAGTTGACCGTCGAGTCCGGCACCGGGCAGCGTCCGGAGAAACCGCGTTCCGATTCCCAAAACGTGATCACGCGCTTGGCTATTGAGTCGAAATACGACAAGCCCGGAATACGCACCGGGTGGATACGTCCTGATGTCTGAAAAGTCCGTGTCGAACGTGACGATGACCCGGCCCTCGCGAACGCAGGCTAATGCGAGATCGGGATCTCTCGCTCCGCCGAGTCCTTGGTCGAGAACCGTCACTGCGTCATGGCCGGCCTTGCGGAACAAATCTGCCAGTTCGACCGGCAGGTTCTCGTCCAGCTTGAATCGCACACGGAATGTCCTATTCTGACAGTGAAACTACCCGTTCGCTCGCCAACTCCGCAGCATAGTATACCGCCGCCTGGATAGACTCTCTGGTGATCGACGGGTAGCTTCTCATGATTTCCTCCGACTTCAGACCGGCCGCTAAATTGTCGAGGACCGTCGTCACCAGGACTCGGGTGCCGGTGATGCAGGCCCTTCCATGGCAGATTTCAGGATCAATGGTAATGTGGTCTCGCCAATTCATGGGCTCACCTTCTTATCATAGTTCCGCCGCGCTAGAGCTTGTGCCAGCCATAATCCACCGGCGCAGGTTTGGGGAAGTAGCCGTGGTCGGGCATAATTAAACTTGCAGATTAGGCTTTTCTTGGGGGGCTATTAGCGCACACGTCACCCTTGGTGTCAACCACTGAGGGCTCGCATCGTGGTCAATGGTAAAGAGAAAGCGCCATGAGATGGCGCCGCTATAGGAATCTCTCGCTCAACAACCGAATGCCCTTAAAAGCAAATCCTTTCCTTCGACAGACTCAGGACAAGCGTATTGCTCAGGATGACCACGGCAGGGTGGAGGGCATACTTGCTGGTCTCGACGCAGGAACCGTCAATGGTTGTGGGCGTGAGGGCCGGTTCTCTATAATGGATCTCCTGACACGAAACGCGGTCCTCATGAAGAAAAAAGTCGCCTTTTACACGGCCGGATGTCGTCTCAATCAATCGGAGACCGCTGTCCTGACCGACCGGTTCACGAGAATGGGTTACGAAAAGGTGTCCTATGGAGAGCCGACCGACCTGCTCGTCCTGAATACCTGCACCGTCACGGAAAACGCCGAGGCCGATTGCCGGAGGGTCATTCGCCGGACGTTGCGCCACTCTCCGCAGGCGTTCGTCGCGGTGACGGGATGTTACGCGCAAACCGGGCTCAACACGTTGCAGCACCTGCCGGGCGTGGATCTCGTGTTGGGCAACCAATACAAAATGTTACTGCCGGACTACCTGGAGGAGATGCCCCGCGTTCAAAAACGCGCGTCGACGTTCGTCCGGCATTCGGGATCGATGAGCCGGGAGGATTTTGTTCAGGATGGGGTGGGGGAATATGCGACGACGCGAGCCAATTTGAAGATCCAGGACGGCTGCAATTTCATGTGCTCCTTTTGCCTGATCCCGTTTGCCAGGGGACGTGAGCGAAGCCGGTTGTCCGACGACGCGGTGCGAGAGGCCGAACAACTCGTGGAACGGGGTCACCGGGAACTGGTCCTGACCGGGGTGAACATCGGGCGATTCGCGAATGGCGCCGGAGGGCTGCTCGACCTGATTCGACGGCTGGAAGCCATTCCCGGGTTGGCCCGCATCCGCATTTCTTCCATCGAGCCGACGACCATCCCTGATGCGCTCCTTGAGTATATGAGCACCTCCCGGAAGTTGTGCCGGTTCTTGCACGTGCCTTTGCAGAGTGGGCATGACGGGATCCTGTCGGCCATGAGCCGTCGTTACTCCGTGAAAGAGTACCGGGACTGGGTGGAACGCGCCGTGCAAACGATCCCCGACGTGTGCGTGGGGACCGACGTGCTCGTGGGATTTCCCGGAGAAACGGATCGCCAGTTTTCCGCGACCTGTGAACTGGTCCGGGAACTGCCGTTGGCCTATGCCCACGTCTTCAGCTATTCCGCTCGACCGGGGACGCCGGCCGCGCGGTTGGGCAATCCCGTGCCTCACGCAGAGATCAAAATTCGGAACCAACAACTGTCGGAGCTCTCCCGGATCAAGCGGGCGCGGTTCTATCAACAATTTCTGGACCGGGATTGTCTGGCGCTGTTTGAATCCATCGGCAAAGACGGATTATGGACCGGCCTGACGGATAATTTTATCCGGGTGGGCGTCGCCTGTTCCGGTTCGTTGGCCAATCAGCTACGGCGAGTCAGGCTGACGGGTGTCATGGAGCACGCGGCCTTGGGGAAATTGGTGGACGAGGATCCGCCGCGGCCCAGGCGATTCCCGCTACCGGTGTTTCAATCTTTTGAAAAGGAAGCCGTGGGCCTTCCGTCCGCGTAACGAAGGCCGGCAGGGGAGCAACGGTTCAAGAGGTTCTCGGGTGTCCTATCGCGTCTACATTCAAACGTTCGGTTGTCAAATGAATGAGTATGATACCGAATTGGTGCGGTCGTTGTTGAAAGACCGTGGATTCGTGTTGACGCCTTCCCCTGAGCAGGCCGACGTGATGTTGATGAATACCTGCGCCATCCGGGAAAACGCCCATAATCGGGTCTACGGCCATTTGGCCGAGTGGAAAGCGATGAAACAATCCCGGGACCTGGTGATCGGCGTCCTGGGGTGCATGGCCCAGAATCTCAAAAAAGAACTGATGGAGTCTCAACCGGTTATCGACGTGCTCGCCGGGCCGGACTCCTATCGACAGTTGCCGGACCTCCTGACGAAGGCCCTGGAACGCCGGGAACAGTCAATGGCCGTGGATTTATCGGAATACGAAACCTACGAATCGATTCTTCCGGAGCGCATGCCCGGGGTCAACGCCTGGATTGCCATCATGCGGGGCTGTGATAATTTTTGCAGTTTCTGTGTGGTGCCCTATACCCGTGGGCGGGAACGGTCACGCCCCGCGCAGGGAATTCTCGAAGAAGCGCATGCCCTTGCGGCTCAAGGGTACAAACAGATCACGCTTCTCGGACAGAACGTCAATTCATATCGGAGCGACGACGTCACGTTTGCCCGGCTCCTGTCGGACGTGGCCGACGTGCCCGGCATCGAACGCGTCCGCTTCACGTCCCCGCACCCCAAGGATTTTCCGCCGGCCCTCATCGAGGTGGTGGCGCATCACCCGAACGTGTGCCGGCAGATTCATCTGCCCCTCCAAGCGGGAAGCGACCGCATCCTCGACCTGATGGGACGGTCGTACACGCGAGCCGAGTATGAGGCTTTGGCAACCGAAATCCGGAGGCAGGGCGCCATTGCCCTCAGCACGGACATCATCGCGGGTTTTTGCACCGAGACCCACGAGGAATTTATCGAGACTTATGAACTGGTGCGGGAAATCGAATTTCAATCGGCCTATATCTTCAAATATTCGGAACGAAAGAATACCATCGCCTATCGGAAATTTTCCGATGACGTGCCCGACGCCGTCAAATCGGAACGGGTCACGCGGTTGGTGGAACTCCAGCGAACGATTTCCGCCGGAAAAAACCGGCAGTTGATCGGAACGGAAGTGGACGTGCTGGTGGAAGGCAACGCCAAGAAATCCTCTCGTCAATGGATGGGGCACACGGAAAGCAACGTCACCGTCGTTTGGGACAAGGACACAACCCCTCTCGCTCTCGGAGATCGAGTCACGATCAAGGTGGAGGACGCCTCGGCCTCCACGCTCTTCGGGATACCTGTTTCCTCATTCGCGTCCGTTGTCTGAAAGCATTTCGGCAATCCAATGAGGCAGCGGTTCTGACCCGGACGGCCGGGTTGACCGGCTCCGCAAGGCCTTGTATAAGATGGGCTGCACGGGAACATGTCCTCCCGGCGATCAAAACCGCCAAGTACCGCGCCCGTAGCTCAATGGATAGAGCATTTGACTACGGATCAAAAGGTTAGAGGTTCGACTCCTCTCGGGCGCGCCATTTCATTCGGGAGCCCCAAGCGCCTGCACGAACTGCTGCTGTTCAATACCTGAATAGTTTCTCTCCCTCCTTTCGCCACCAAGTCCGGCACAATAGCATTCAAAAAGCAGAAACAGGCCAATCTTTTTGTTGACAATTTATCAATAATTGACAATGATGTAAAAATTGATGATTTGTCAAGCTAAGCCACTGGGAGTGCGGCGACTCAAGGAACGCTGGAGTAACAACGCTGTCATCATTCGGCACCATGCCAGCAAGCGTATGGCCGAACGGAACATCACAATCCAGGATATGAAAAACATTTTATGGTATGGCCGGTTGGTCGATCACTCCATGCCGGAGGGAACTTGGCGGTACAAAATCGAGGGGCACACACTGAATAATAAACAAGGGGCTTGTGTGGTTGAAATCGAAGGCGCACTCATCATCGTAACGGTCATTGGTGAAAGGAGGGACCGATGAAATGTCAGAAATGCGGAGGCTCGTTGGTGCCCGAACGGACGACTATTGAAAAGCCTTACCGCTTCGTGGAAAGTGGGTTGAGCAATGTCTACCTGGCCGGTGTCACGTTACATCATTGTGCGTCTTGCCGTGAGTATGACGTGGAGATTCCCAAGCTTGGGCCTTTGATGGATGTCATTGCCGGGACCCTGTTGCGAAAACCAGGGCTCCTAACTGGTCAGGAATTACGCTATCTCCGTAAGCATGCCGGCTTCCAAGCGCAAGAGTTGGCGGCCCTTTTGCGAATTAATCCCGCTCATCTCTCGCGGGTTGAAAATGGGAAATATAAGAATCTTGGTGAAACCGGCGATACCTTGGCGCGCGTGCTCATTCGAGAGGCAAGTACAGGCGAGCCCGGCAAGGAAGCCCTGCTCGACTTTGCGAAGCGACTCATGATGGCGAAACAGCCCAAGGAGAAGAGGAAGCCCACCTTTCAACTCATCAGAAATCAATGGCGGGTGGCGGCATAGACCAAGAGAAGGAGGAGGCAGCGTGAAAAAGGGGTATAACGAAGCCCGGGTCTATTCGTCGGTGTGCGCGGTGGGGTTGATCTGCCACATGCTCCAATCCACGGCTTCACGGAGTTCCTGCATGAGTGGATCGTCTGAACGGGCAGTCCACACCTTGAGGGCGAACTGTTCAAGCGGTTCGAGCGAACGCATATCCGGTGTTTTCCCGATGGCTCTCACGACTTCCGTCTGAACGCGAAGGTGTACGTCGGGCGCCTGTATCATAGCCAGGAGGGGAGGCAGGATTTCGATGTTGCCGCTGTGGGCGCCGATTTCCCCGAGGGCTTCGGCTGCCGCGGCTTGAATGTCCACTGAGGGATCGGACAAGAGCTCCATGAGGGTCGGAATGGCCGGTTCACCCATGAACCCCAGGGCGAGCGTAGCGGGGACGGCGTATTCGGCCTCGGCTCTGATCCGTTGAAGGGCGTGCAGCATGGTGTCTCCGGGCATGTGGCCGGCGAGCGAGAGAATTTTGCGCTTCGTTCCCTTGTCGGTTTTAGGATCGGTCAACAGGGAAGAGAGCCGCTCGGCCTGTTTCCATTCCGCTGCGAGATCAAGCGGGAAGTCGCTCTTCTTCAACGCCTGGCTGAGGTGCTGCAACGCGAATTGGCCGGAATCCTTGTGCCCGTTGGCGCGGGCCGCCTCCCAGGCATTGTCGAACGTAGTGCGTACTTCATATTGCCAAGGACCCTTCTGGCCGTCGAAAAAGTAGCTGAGCTGACACGCCGGTCCTTTCCAATTTCGAGAAGGGGCCCCCGGTTGCTGGAGCTCTCTATCGGATTTCCTGACACCCCTCCAGGATTTTCGTTCCTCACACTTCACTTTCAGTACGACGTCATGCGGCTCATTCTTCGTCGAAATGGCCGCAAAGCCGCTTGCCGTCAGGCGCTCTGCCGCCGCTTTCTCCATAAGAGTCGGATCGACCAACCCCTTTTCCGTCAGTGCGACCGCCTTGATGACAATGGTTTCGACTTGTTGAAGCTGCAACTTCTGCTGCGGGTTGAAGCGAATCCGTTCGGCGGAAACGAGTTGTGGAACGTAACAGGTGCCCAAAAGTGCGAGACCGATAAACCAGGATAATGGGGTACGCATGCCCAGTGTGCTCCATTCTGAAAGTCAGGACGCGCCGTCCTGACGGTGTGGCCATCTGCATACCAAGGAGAACGTACGAAATGCAAGGGAGGGGGAAAGACGAATGCCTCTACCTCCCCTTGCTCCTCCTTACAAAGGCGGGGGATAGGAAGGCATGCCGGTCCTCTTCCTTCCCTTTGTAAGGGGAGGGCAGGTGGGGTAGAGTCCGATCGTCCCTCTCTCTTGTAAGTGGGCGCATTTCCGAAGAGGGAATGCGGGGTGGGGTAGAGGACTTGCTCAGGGGACTCGTCAGGGCCAGGGTACATTCGAGCCGGGGATTGTCCCGGTCCAGAGTTTTATAGAGATGGATTTCCATAATGCGATTGTCATTGAGGCTCATGGCTTCACATAAGGCGTCTTGCGCAATTTTAAGCCCGCCGTCAAGATCCCGCCGTAACAGTGTCGGAAAGTGAAAACGGATCGTCAGGGCCAAGCCGTGTTCCCGGGCCTTCCGCAAAAAAGCGTGCCACTCGGAGGAAGAGCCGGCAGTCATGAGCAATTGTCCGACCGTCCCTTTGTAGCGACGCCCCGTTGCCGACAACACGCGGCGTCCGTTGACCGTGGCATATTGCCGGTTGATGCTTGGCGGAATGGGCAGGGTGATCGACAGGGCGTCGTCGGTCAGGGAGAAATGCGTGGCATGCACGAAGGCTTCGGTGGAGAGGCGAGGCCACTTGGGTTTCCTGCGAGATCCGGATGAAGCGTCAATGGCGGTGTCCCGTGCAAATTGGGCGATGGCGACGCCGGGCGCCCTGGTTGTTCTCCCGCGACTGTTTTTCAAAACGTCTTGAGGAAGGCTTCCCGGTCGATCCGATGAGGGCACGGGTCAGGTTCGCAGGGGGTTTATGGAGTTTCGTTCGGACGTTTGGGACGTATGGGCATCGGGGCTCTACAGCAGGTCGAGCATTTTCCCGATGTTTTCTTCCAATTGCTCATCCTGCTTCATGAGATAGCGTCGCCATTCGGAAGGATTCCAGATTTCCAGCCGGTGAAACATGCCCACCAGCACGACTTCCATGTCGTCTTCCAACGGGATGGCTTTTCTCAGCCGTCCGGGAATGAGGACTCTGCCCGTCTTGTCGATTTCAGAAGTCGCGGCTTCAGCCACGACGACATGCATGAAGAGCCGGCTTTGATCCTCATTGAACGTGTCTTTGACGCGCGCGAGGACTTTTTCCCATTCCTGCACCGAGTAGGCGGACAACGGAAGGTCTTGTCCCTTGACGAAAATGACGCGGTCTCCCTCCGACTCCAACTGCTCGCGCAAGGGAGTCGGAACGATGAAGCGACCTTTTTCGTCCAGTTTACAGTGATATTGTCCGGCAAACATGCTGTTCTTCCTTTGCAGAGACCCGTTCCGCACACGGCTCTCAGGTGTTTAGACTAGAGAAAACCATCTATGAAGTCAAGAGGTTCTTTTCGCGCCGGCTCAATGTTCATTGGCGATCATCCTGGCCAAGGTCTGCACGTAGACGGCCTGCGCGCCGGCTTTTCTCAACGTTTTGGCGCATTCATTGACCGTGGTTCCCGTGGTGAACACGTCATCCACGAGCAAGAGGCTTTTCCCCTCAACGGCCGCAGGGGCCGTCACGGCAAAGCATTTTCGAAGATTTCTCAATCGCTCGCGTCGCGTGAGGGACGTTTGGGGAGCGGTGGGTTTGGTCCGCCTGAGGACGCCGGTGAGCACGGGAAGATTCCATCGTTTGCCCAAATGGTAGGCTAACAGGAGCGCCTGATTGAATTCCCGTTCCCGGAGTCGATCGGGGTGCAACGGGACGGCGATCATCGCCTCGACGTTCACCGGCGCGGGGGTGGTTTGGGTGATCAGTCGAGCGAGTGCCGGCGCCAATTGAGTCTTGCCGCGGTACTTCACCAACCCGATGGCCTCCTTCAATGGAGATTGATAGGCATACGGCGTCCAGGCCCGGTTATAGGCCGGCGGGTGCTTTCGACAGGAGCCGCATACGTGTTCGGGACTATGAGACAGCGCGTGCGGAGAAGGAAAGGGATGCGCACAGCGCGGGCAACTCGGCAAAGGGATCGGCGTTATATCGTTCCAGCAGCGTTGACAAAAAAAAGGAATGGGATCGTCGTCGAGGGCATGGTCGCACGTCCGACAATTCATGGGAAACACGGTGTGGAGGAATCGTCGAAGCAATCGGGAGGTCATGGTTCCCATGCCCGGGGAGTGAGCGCCAATCCCGGGAACATCCCGGGGAATACCGCGCACCCCGTCAACTCGTGTTGTTGGACGTTTCCATCATGTGCTATAGGGAGTCGTCATGACAAGGCCGCCTGTACACGCTCGACGTGTCGAGAGGGGTATCGGTGTCGACGGTCACCTTGGATCACGTCTGCAAAGTCTATGAACGGGGAAGCGTCACGGTGTCCGTGCTTCAGGACGCGGACCTCCACGTGGCCTCGGGAGAATTTTGTGTGATCATGGGCCCGAGTGGAAGCGGGAAAAGCACGCTTCTGAATCTGGTCGCGGGTCTCGACACCGTGACCTCCGGTGCCATTCGTCTCGATGACCACCCGGCTCACCAATTTTCCGACGCGGAGTGGACCAGGTATCGACGGGAGACGATCGGCATGGTCTTTCAGGCGTTTCATTTGGTGCCAGGGTTGACGGCCGCCGAAAACGTCGGGTTGCCGCTACGGCTTCAGAAGACGTCTTCGGCCTTCATCCGGCAACGCGTCGGGGAGACGCTCGAGCGGGTGGGGGTTCAACATCGGGCCGGGCATCGGCCCTGGGAATTATCCGGAGGCGAACAACAACGCGTGGCCTTGGCTCGCGCCCTCGTCCATCAACCGCGCCTCCTGTTGGCGGACGAGCCCACGGGTAATCTCGACTCGCACACCGCCAAAGAGATCGTGGCGCTGATCCGGCGCGTGTCCCATGACGCATCCCAAACCGTCATCTTCGTGACCCATTCGGAATCGGCCGCGCGCGTCGGCGATCACGTGTACGAACTGGACGCCGGGCGGCTGCATCCGGTTGCCCGTATCCCGGCAACGAGGTGAGATGGATCTTTCGACCACGATCGCCAACGTACGCTTCTCATCCTGCCTGATGAATGCCTCGGGGGCCTTGTGCGTGACCCGGGAAGAACTGGAAGCCCTGGGCGGGTGCCGGAGCGGGGCGATCGTCACCAAGTCCATGACGCCGGCGTTCCGGCAAGGCAACCCGGAGCCCCGGTATTACAGCTTTCCCGGTGGCTCCATCAATTCCATGGGGCTGCCCAATCTCGGCTATCCCGCCTACGCCGACATCATTCCGACCCTACGAGAATTCGGGAAACCCGTAGTTGCAAGCATCGCCGGGCTCAGCCCGCCGGATTTTCTGGAGGCGGCCCGGGCGATCACAGCCGTTGCTCCCGATCTCATCGAAGTCAACCTCTCCTGCCCGAACATCCAGGGAAAGCCGCAGATCGGTTATGACGTGGAGGCTTCACGCTCGTTACTCCTGGAATTGAAAGAAATCGTTACCGTGCCGATGGGCGTCAAGCTGCCTCCGTATTTTGATCCGGTGCACCATGAGGCCGCGGCCCGGACGTTGCAAGACGTCGGCGTCGACTTTCTGTCGGTCATCAATTCCGTGGGAAACGGATTGGTGGTGGACCCGGACGAGGAACGCGTGGCGATCAAGCCCAAAGGCGGATTTGGCGGCCTGGGAGGCGCGATGATCAAGCCCGTGGCTCTGGCCAACGTGCGGGCCTTCTGGAAGTTGTTTGACGGCCGGATGCCCATCATCGGGACCGGGGGGATCGTCTCGGGCACGGACGTGTTCGAACACGTGTTATGCGGGGCGTCCGCCGTGCAAATCGGAACGGCCCTCGTTGACGAAGGGGTCGGCGTGTTTCAACGGCTGGAACAGGAACTCGGCGAACTCTTGCAACGAAAAGGCTACGCCTCTCTCTCGGACTGTCGTGGCAAGTTACAGGAACTCTGAGGCGGCCACGGGAAAGACGGAAGCATGCATGCCGACGACCTTCATGCCTGGCAGCACAGTCACACGTTCGGACAGGAGTTGAAACGTCCGGGGGAGCGGCGGACGCTGATCGTCATTGCCGTCACCGGCACCATGATGGTCGTGGAGATCATCGCGGGAATCCTGACGGGATCCATGGCGTTATTGGCCGACGGCCTGCACATGGCGTCGCATGCCGGGGCCCTCAGCCTCAATGTCTTCGCCTATGTCTATGCGCGCCGCCACGCATACGACGAGGATTTCAGTTTCGGCGCCGGCAAGGTCAACGCCCTGGGAGGGTTCACCGGTGCGGTCCTGCTGGCCCTGTTCGCCCTCCTGATGGCCTGGGAGAGCGTGGGCCGCCTTCTGCACCCGGTGGCGATCATCGTCGATCAAGCCATTCTCGTGGCCATTCTCGGGTTGGCGGTCAACGGCGCCAGCGTCTTCATCCTCCGGGTGGACGACCATCGGGATCACCACGATCACCACCACCACGACCACAACCTGAAGGCCGCCTATCTGCACGTGTTGGCGGATGCGCTCACGTCCCTTCTGGCCATCGTGGCATTGCTCTGTGCGAAATACCTGGGCTTGCTGTGGATGGATCCGGTGGTTGGCATTGTCGGTGCCATCCTCGTGTCCAGTTGGTCACTCGGCTTGCTGCGAAGCACCAGCGGAATTTTGCTCGACAAGCAAGGTCCGAAAAGCATCCGGGATGGGATCAGGAACAGTATCGAACAGGATGAAGACAGTCGGGTTACCGACCTCCATCTGTGGTCGATCGGTCCGAATATCTATTCCGCAGTCATCGCCATTGTGGCTCACGATCCCGCGACGCCCCGGCAATACAAAGAGCGTATTCAGAAAAACCTTGGTTTGGTTCACATTGCCGTCGAGGTCCATACGTGTCTGAACAACACGCCGGATGGAGGAGCAATCAGTTCAGAGGGCTTTGCCGGTGGGGATGGTACTCTTCGGGATAAGCCGTAGGAGGATCGCCTGCCTGAGCAGTTGGGCCACGTTTTGCACGCGGAGTCGTCGCATCAGATTAAACCGGTGGACTTCAACCGTCCGGACGCTGATATTCAGTTGTTCACCGATTTCCCGATTCGTGTGACCCTGGGCCACGAGGCGAAGAATTTCCTTTTGACGGGCGGTCAGCGAGAGAACTTCTGCGGCCTTTTCTTTCGAGTTGGCTTTGCTCTCTCGAGAAGCCGGTTTGACTTTGGCCATAAGAAACTCCCGCGTGTTTCAGCTCTGCATTCGTCGATTGAAATTCTCGTAAATTACCATAGTGGATGTTGGAAGGCAACACTTTTTGGAACGAATATTCTTGATGGCGATGCTGGCTTTCAAACACTTGACGAGCCGGCCTTTCAGAACCACGCTCACCGTGGCCGGGGTCAGCGTTGGGGTGGCGGCCGCTCTTGCCATCTACCTGGCGAATCAAACCGTCTTTGCATCGTTTCAGCGAGCAGTCACCAAGGTCGTAGGAGAGGCCACGATTCACCTCTCAGGGGCTGAACGTCGAATCGATGAAACCCTCATCAAACGGATTCGCCTGCATCCGGACGTCCAAGCGGTCCACCCGTATATTGCACAATCCGTCACACTCGAAACGCCTCACGGGAATACCCGCACCAGTATGGTGTGGGGACTGGACCTGTTGGACGTCCTCAGTGAGGAGACGGGTGTGCGGCAATCGTCCGGTCAGGAAGAATTCTCGCTGGATCCCCTGCTCAGCCGGGACGCGATCTTCGTGGATCACGAGTTGGCGGCCGGCTTGGGCGTGGTCCGAGGCGATCCCGTGACGGTTCACGCCGGGCCGCATCAATTCGAGGCGACCGTGAGCCGGGTGTTGACGTTTTCCGATGATGAACAACGCTGGGATTCCATGGCTATCATGGATATTGCCGCCGCGCAGGTGCAATTGAAACGGTTTGGCCAACTCGACGGGGTGGATCTGGTGACGTCCCCCGGCATACCCGTGGATCGCGTGATTCAGGAATTGCAGGCGCGTCTGGGCCCGTCCGTTCTGGTCGATCGTCCATCTCAGCGCGATGCGCAGGTGCAACGGATGCTCACCTCCTTTCAGTTGAACCTCACCACCCTCAGTATGGTCGGGCTCTTCGTCGGCACGTTCCTGGTCTACAACGCCGTGGGATTTTCCGTGGTCCAATATCGACGGGAGATCGGCATCCTGCGGGCGATCGGCATGGTTCGGGGGCACGTTGCCCTGTTGTTTCTGGGGGAGGCGATCATCGCAGGCACCGTCGGCGGAGGACTGGGATCCGTGTTCGGCATTGGGTTGGCGCATTGGCTCGTCGGGCTCGAACGGCAAACGGTTTCCGAACTCTATGGCATCGCGACAATGGGAGAACTGCCCTTGACCCTGCCCGTGCTGTTGGGAGGATGCTTATTGGGCATGGCGCTGTCCGTGATCGGGGCGTTGGGCCCGTGCCTGGAGGCGAGCCGGACCACCCCGGCGTTGGCCATCGCGCCCGGGCAATATGAAACCACGCGTCCGCATCATGGCCGGTGGACCGTCCTGGCCGTGGGGGTCTTGGGTTTGGCCGGGTTGCTTGCCTTGCCCGGTCCGGTGAACGGCCTTCCCGTATTCGGATATGCTGCGGCGTTTTGCGTCCTGCTGGGATGCACCCTGCTCTCTCCGCTGGGCATTCATTTGTTGGGCCTGATGACCTTCTTCAAACCATCGTCGGGTTCCATGACCCGCCTGGCCGTGGATCAGATTGCCAGATCTTCGGGTCGAAACAGCGTCACCCTGTCGGCTTTTATGGTCGGCATTGCGATCGTCGTGGGCGTCGGCGTAATGATCGAGAGTTTCCGGGATACCGTTGAGCGATGGATCGACCAGACCCTCATGGCGGACCTGGTGGTGACGCCCCATGAGGACGGATTGGATGCCGGCCCGCATGAGAACGTCTTTCGTTTTTCACCGGAAACGGTCCAACGCGCCGGGGCGGTGCCGGGCGTGGCCGCCGTCGATCCCTACCGTCAGGTCCGCATACAAGTGGGCTCCACCCAGGCCTACGTCGCGGCACGCGATCTTGCCCTTCACGCGGAACGGAGTCGATACCTGTTCGTGGACGGCGACTCGTCCCGCCGTCTTCGCCAAGCCATTCGAGAACAGGGTGTGGTGGTGTCGGAAGTGTTGGCCCACCGGCTCGGGGTGAACGCGGGTGACGTGTTGTCGTTGCCGACCGGCGCCGGGCAGAAGGACTTTCCCGTGGCCGGCGTCTTTTATGATTATGCCACGGACGGAGGAAAGATCGTGCTGGACCGGTCGCTCTATGAACAATGGTGGGGTGATCACACGGCAACGGTATTGGCGGTGTACCTCGATCCTGCCGCCGGTGCTCAACGCGTGCGGAGCGATCTGAAAAAAGCCCTCGGCCCGCTCCTGCCGGTATCGATCATCAGCAATAAGGAACTCAGGGCGCACATTCTTGAAATTTTCGACCGGACCTTCCGGTTGACCTACGGGTTGGAAATCGTCACGGTGATCGTCGGTCTGCTGGGGATTATCAATACGCTCCTGACGACCGTGGTCGAACGCCAACGGGAGTTTGCCACGTTTCGCGCGATCGGCGGCAGTCGCCGGCAAGTGCAGGGATTGGTGGTGCGCGAATCGCTCTGCCTGGGAACGCTGGGGTTGGTGCTCGGGTTGCTGGCCGGGCTCCTGCTGGCCACCCTGCTGATCAGCGTGATCAACAAACAGTCCTTCGGCTGGACCATCCACATGGCCGTTCCCTTCAAGACCATCCTGGAAGCCGTGCTCGTCACGGGAATCACGGGGCTGCTCGCCGGGTATCTTCCGGCTCGCTGGGCCACCGGCGGCACCATCGCCGACGGGTTACGGTACGAGTGACGAGAGAATCTAAGGGCACTCCTTCCTTTAGCTGTACTTTTTTATAGAGGTTGGATAGCATAGCTTCCTTTGAAGAGTATTGTGATTGACTCCAACCTTCAGGAATCAAGGGATGTCAATGCGTTATGGCTGTACCAAAGAGTAGAAAGACGAAAGTCGTAAAGGCCAAATCTAAAAAGGCGGAACCGTACAGGCACGCGGAGGCGACGAGCCTCATGCGGCCGGAAGTCGGGACCCAAGCCCAGTTCAAGAAGAAGAAACCACCGAAAACCTACCGGTACGATTCGTCATTGTCGCCGGCGCTTGATTGGGATGCCAAGAATCCTGCCCGCGAGCAAGGCGAAGCGCTGATCGCACAGCTTGAGCGGCACATAGAAGAATTGCGAACCGCCTCTTTACCCTCTCCCTCTGGGAGAGGGCAGGGTGAGGGCGCAGATAAGGGTGAAGTTGCCAAGGCCCTTCGTCAAGCCGAAGGAACGTTGCGCGAGCTTAAAGCCCTGAGCAAACCTTTCCTGAACTGGGCAGGCAAAGCGGAACGTCTGTCTTTTGACGTGCCCACCTTGCCGCTGTTCATTCACGAGCGGCTCTCTACAAAAGCCATCATTGAAACGCTGGTAGGGCACAAGACCGACAAGCAAATGGACATGTATGACTTGTTTGGTGATCCCCGGCATTCCATCACCGATCAGGTGTTGAAAGCGTATGAATACCCCGACCAATGGGTGAACCGGATGGTCCTCGGCGATTCGCTCGTGGTCATGAACTCGCTGTTGCACTATGAAGGGCTCGGCGGGCAGGTGCAGATGATCTATATGGACCCGCCCTACGGCGTGAAGTTCGGGTCCAACTTCCAGCCGTTTGTTAAGAAACGGGACGTCACCCACAACGATGATGAAGACATGACCCGCGAGCCTGAAATGGTCCAAGCGTATCGGGACACATGGGAACTGGGCCTGCATTCCTACCTGACATATTTGCGTGACCGGTTGTTGTTGGCTCGCGACCTGCTCACGCCCAGCGGCAGCCTCTTCGTTCAGATCAGCGACGAAAATCTGCACCATGTCCGGGAAGTGCTGGATGAGGTGTTTGGAGCAGAAAACTTTGTCGGGCTCATTTCATTTCAAACCAAGATACCGCTTGGAACTACCTACATCGCTGGCGTTTGCGACTACATACTCTGGTATTCACGAGAAATAACATTGACAAAATTTCGGAGACTTTTCGTGCCCAAGGATGTTGGAATTGATTCACAGTTCAATATGGTAGAGTTATCTACTGGCGAGCGTCGTTCAATGACTACGGAAGAAAAGACTGCTCCAGAAACATTGCCGGAGGACGCGAGAGTGTTTACGAGTCTTGATCTATCATCTTCTGGTAGAACTGAAACGTGTGTGTTCCCATTTGAATACAAGGGTAAAGTCTATACTCCAACGACGGGGAAAAGTTGGAAAACTAACCTAGAAGGCATGAATCGTTTGATTAGTGCAAACAGACTGCATGCGACAGCTAAGGCTCTACGCTATGTTCTATACCATGAAGATTTTCCCGTCATGGAACTTGCAAATGTTTGGACTGACACATTAGGTGCCACAGGAAAACACTATGTTGTTCAGACAGTTGCTACGGCAATTCAACGCTGCCTCCTTATGACCACTGATCCAGGTGATCTTATTCTCGACCCCACATGTGGCAGTGGCACGACCGCCTATGTGGCAGAACAGTCGGGCCGGCGTTGGATCACGATTGATACCAGCCGGGTGCCGTTGGCACTAGCTCGGCAACGTCTGTTGACAGGGACTTTTCCCTGGTACGAACTTGAAGACGAACAACGTGGCCCAGCCGGAGGCTTCGTTTACAAACGAAAGCAGAACAAAAAGGGTGAAGAGGTTGGAGGCATTGTTCCCCATGTTACGCTTGGTTCAATAACAAACAATGAGTCTCCACGGGAAGAAGTCCTTGTGGACCGCCCGGAGCAACAAAGTGGCATCACCCGTGTAACGGGTCCATTCTGCTTCGAGGCCACAATTCCCACTCCGGTGGATTTGGAAGATTCACCCTCACCCGTCAATGATGAGGGAGATGGCTACGGCTCCTTCGTGGATCGGATGTTGGAAGTGTTGCGCAAGAGCCCTATCCTAAGATTGGAGGGCAACAAGACTGTCACTTTCAAGAATGTCCGCCCGCCGGCAAAGACTCTATCCCTTTCCGCTGAAGCCCTTGTTGATGCCACCGCGCACGGGCAAAGCCCCTCTTTGTCAGAAGCGATCGATGAGGCGGAAGAGAAAAGCGGCCGCCATCTCCCGTTATCCGGGAAGCTGGTGGCGTTGGTGTTCGGACCCGAAAACGGGGCGGTCAGTGAAAAACTGGTGTATGAAGCTGCACGTGAAGCCCACGTCAAAAGCTACACACATCTCTATGTCATCGGTTTTGCCATTCAACCCAATGCTCGAACGTTGGTGGAAAAATGTACCGAGGTGGTGGGCGTGCCCGCTACCTACGTGCAGGCCACTCCCGATTTGATGATGGGAGATCTGCTCAAGAATATGCGTTCCAGCCAGATCTTCAGCGTCTGCGGCCAGCCGGAAATTGAAGTGCGAAAGATCAAAACCCCCTCACCCCAGCCCTCTCCCACAAGGGGAGAGGGAGTTTATTATCAAGTGGAGTTACTCGGGTTGGATGTGTTTGATCCCATCAGCATGGAAGTGGTCCACCGTTCCGGGAATGACGTACCAGCTTGGTTTCTGGACATCGACTATAACGACCTGTGTTTTCACGTTTCGCAGGCGTTCTTCCCACGCACCGGCGCCTGGAACAATCTCAAAAAGGCTTTGAAAGGCGAATATGAAGAAAATGTTTGGGATCATCTTGCAGGCGCGACGAGTGCGCCATTCCTAGCTGGTGAGCACAAGCAGATTGCCGTGAAAGTCATAGACGATCGTGGGAACGAGTTGCTGGTCGTAAAAAAACTGAATGGGGCTGGGAGGTGATCGAACGAGTCACCATTCGGCGCTTCAAGCGTTTTGCCGATGTAACCTTCACACTTCCCGGACACGTCGTTATCGCCGGCCCGAATAATTGTGGAAAGACGACAATGTTACAGGCCATTACTGCTTGGGATCTGGCGCTCACCTACTGGAAGCAGCGACACGATTTTCAACGTCATAGAGGGTTTTACGCAAAAGTGCCTGTTGCCAGACAAGCTTTCACGGCGGTTCCTCTTCGTGCCTTCGATCTTCTTTGGAATGATCGCAAATATTCCGGCTCCGTAGAGATTGCGGTTCGCCACTCTAAAGGGTGGAGCTTAACCATGGAATGGATAGCCGATAGTACGGAGCAGGTCTACGTGCGTCCCAAACCCGACGTCGAACCGAATACGGTCAGGCAGGTTGCACTCAATACGGCGTTTGTTCCGCCCATGACGGGGCTCAGTACCGGCGAACCCGTGTATCAACGACCGAAAGTCGAACAATTGTTGGGTCAGGGAAAACCAGGCGACGTGATCCGCAATTTGCTGGTCGAGGCCCATCAGAGTTCAGCTTGGGATTCCCTCCGTGATTCAATTGCACGGCTTTTTCATTATGAAATTTTACCTCCCGATGCGACAGGGGCTGATATCATTGCCGAATACCAGGACCATCTCGACGGACCACGGCTTGACATTGCGAGTGCCGGAAGCGGCTTTCAACAAGTTCTCATGCTTTTAACCTTTCTACACATCAGGCCTGGTTCGATCCTCCTATTGGACGAACCGGATGCGCATCTGCACGTGATCCTTCAAGACGCGATCTATGGAGAGTTGCGCTCCGTCGCCGCTCAACAAAACTCGCAACTCATTATCTCCACGCATTCGGAGGTGATTATCAACTCCGTCGAGCCTCGTGAACTCTGTGTACTTCTCAA
The DNA here is from genome assembly GCA_002238765.1 of Nitrospira sp. bin75. Classification (GTDB taxonomy): domain Bacteria; phylum Nitrospirota; class Nitrospiria; order Nitrospirales; family UBA8639; genus Bin75. Next base: position 12,481 of record MPMZ01000025.1, on the reverse strand, counting down.
TGAACCAAAACTTTTGGACTCTGTTGTTGATCGAAAGAGACTTGCTGCTTCCCTTGGGGTGTTATCCAATACGGATATTCTCCTGGCCCATGATGCTCCAGGCATTTTGTATGTCGATGGGTATACGGATATCAATATCCTCGTTGAATGGGCCAAGATTTTGAATCATCCAGCGTGTGAAACACTGACGACGCGATTATTTTGGAAACCATCCGTCTGGGAGCCGAGACCGGGGGCATCAGGGATCAAGGCTGAAGATCATTATGATGCCCTGAAACTCATCCGTGCGGATTTGCCGGGTTTGGTCCTCCTTGATGGCGATGACATTTCGAGGATTCCTAGTACGGACGTGACGGGGACCGGATTGCAACGTCTTCGCTGGAATCGCTACGAAATCGAAAGCTATCTCGTCCACCCGAAAGCACTGGAGCGGTTTATTGAGAAAGAGATAGGTGCCGGCGATTTTTCTGCGGAAGCCAGGAAAGATATGTTGGCCTATCTTGAGGAGACATTTACCCCTGCCTTTCTTCAAGGTCCCCTAAAGCCCTATCCTTTGGTCGATGCGTATCTCCAACAACGTAAAGCCAGGACAGAAGTCATTCCGCCGATTCTCGATGCGGCCGGGTTGCATGGCTTTCCCTATACACGCTTCAATGAAATCGCTGCCGCGATGCTGCCGGAAGAAATACATCCCGAAGTCAAAGAAAAACTTGACGCCATTCAGCAGGCCTTTCGTCTATGAGTGCGTACGAAGTTCCTCAGCCTATTCTCAATCCTCCTTTCGGAGAACCCAAGGAACATTGGCATATTGTTGAAGGTGAAACACCTTCGCGAAAACCGGGTCGCCGCCCGGCCACGTACTTTTATCGTGATCCCAAGGCTAAGCCCGAGAAAGAATATGGGCCTGTGGCTGCCACCGCTATCGAACTGAAGCTGGTCAACCGCATTCGAGAGCACGTAAAGAAATGGCGGTTGGAGGGGTATCCCTGTGTCACCAGGACCACTCAGGAGTTGCTGCAATGGTGGCAACGTGAGGGAAGAGGCCAGCGACTCTTCTTTGCCCAACTCGATGCGGCTGAAACGATTATTTTTCTCACCGAGGCCCGGGATGATTTTTTGCAGGGCATCAACGTTCCTCGGGAGGAAGTCAGTGATGAGAAAAAGGCTCAGGGTTTTACGGGATTCTGTCGCTATGCCTGCAAGATGGCAACAGGCTCCGGGAAGACCACCGTCATGGGAATGCTTGCAGCCTGGAGCATTCTCAATAAAGTTAACGACCGTCAGGATAAACGATTTTCGGACGTCGTGTTGGTCGTCTGTCCGAATGTAACGATCCGCAACCGGCTCCGGGAACTCGATCCTGATGGAGGTGAGGCCAGTCTGTATCGCACCCGCGATCTCGTTCCGTCACATTTGATGCCGCAACTAATGCAGGGTCGGGTTTTGGTGAGAAATTGGCACGTGTTCGAGCCGCAGGCCATCCAAACGGGTGGCGTGGGAGCTAGGGTAACGAAAGCCGGGGTCGAGGTCCGCACCAAAGAGACAATTACCATCGGTTCCCAAACTACAACGGCCCGTGGCCGCCGCTACCTGACCTTGAAGGATTTTGAACGCCAAGTCGCCGCTGGCATGCTTTCCGTACTGGATAAAGAAAGCGACAAAGGTGGAATTCTACAAAAGGTCACAGTTGAATCGAGACGCTACGTTGAAAGCGATACGGCTCTTCTTAACCGTCTTCTGGGTCGGGAAGTCGGAGGAAAACAGAACATCCTCATCATGAATGATGAGGCGCATCACGCCTATCGCATCGTGCGTGAGAATAAAGACGAGGATGAGGAGGACCTTTTCGGCGAGGAAGAGGATGCCGAGGATTTTTTTAAGGAAGCCACGGTTTGGATAGAAGGCTTGGATCGTATCCAGAAACTTCGGGGAATCAATTTCTGTCTGGATCTTTCGGCAACGCCTTATTTTCTCGGAAAAGTCGGACAGGATACGAATCGGCCGTTTCCCTGGGTCGTCAGCGACTTTGGTCTGATTGATGCCATCGAATCCGGACTGGTGAAGATTCCGCAACTGGCCGTTCGGGATACGACCGGCAAAGAAATTCCCGGTTACTTCAATATTTGGCACTGGATCTTACCGCAACTGACCGCTGCCGAGCGTGGCGGCAAGAAGGCCAATCCAAAGCCGGAAGCTATCCTGAAATATGCCCATCACCCCATCGCCATGCTCGGGGGGCTCTGGGAAAAAGAACGAGAGGAATGGAGCCAAAATCAAGAAGATACGCGCCATCCTGTTTTTATTCTCGTATGCAAAAACACGCAGATTGCCAAGGTGCTCTATGAATGGTTGGCAGAGGATCATGCGCCAACGGGAATTCCTCCGGTAAAGATTGAGGGATTTAAAAACAAAACACAATCGGTCGGCGGCATCCTCGGCAGCTTCACCTTAGGCGTCGATACGCTGGGCTTACAGGAATTGCACGGTCCCCAAAACACGATCCGCGTGGATTCCAAAGTTGTGCATGAATCGGACTCCGGCGAGGCCAAGAGTAACGAAGTGCGCTGGATGCGCTTTACCCTTGATACGGTGGGGAAGACCGCGTGGCCGACCGATCAAATGGGCCGTCCTCTTTACCCCGATGGTTTCAAAGAACTGGCAGATAAGCTTGAGAGACCGGATCATCCACCCGGTCGTGACGTTCGGTGTATTGTCAGCGTGGGTATGTTGACCGAAGGTTGGGACTGCAACACGGTGACGCACATCATCGGCCTGCGTCCTTTTATGTCTCAACTCCTGTGTGAGCAGGTCGTTGGACGCGGATTGCGCCGGACAGATTACGAAGTCGGCCCGGATGGGTTGCTGACTGAGGAAACGGCCACAGTATTTGGTGTTCCTTTCGAGGTTATTCCGTTCAAAGCTTCTCCGAAGGGCCAACCTCCACCACGGGTCAAGCGCTATCACGTTCATGCCCTTCCTGCGAAATCGTGTTATGAAATCACCTTCCCTCGCGTTGAAGGGTATACGCAGGCCATTCGCAATCGCTTGACCGTGGACTGGGAGAAGATTACTCCTCAAGTCTTGGACCCGGACCGTATCCCTCCGGAAGTTGAGGTGAAGGGTTTGCACGTCAACAATCAAGGAAGACTTTCACTGAGCGGGCCGGGTCGAATTGATGACGTCACACTCACGGAGTTTCGTGCCAAACGCAGAATTCAGGAATTGGTGTTTGACCTTGCCCAAACGCTAACGCGGGATTACGTTGCTCAGAATCAATGCTTCGTTCCCGCCCATAAGCTCTTTCCCCAGTTAGCCATTATTGTTCACCGCTACCTCAATAACAAGGTCATGGCTCCACCGCCCTCGGACAAAAAGGACATTTTTCTCTTGCCGTACTACAATTTGGTTGTCGAGCGTTTATTGGAGGCTATCCGTCCTGATGCTTCGCAAGGTGAAGCCCCGGAAGTGCCTCGCTACGAAACCACGCGCGGGGTTGGCTCGACGGCCGACGTGGATTTCTGGACCAGCCGTGAAGTCCGGGAAGTTGTGAAAAGCCACCTGAATTACATGGTTGCCGATACCAAACAATGGGAACAGTCCGCAGCCTATTTCCTGGATAAGAACGAGTCGGTTGAGGCTTTTGTGAAAAACGCCGGTCTGGGGTTTGCCGTCCCTTATCTCCACAACGGGCAAATGCACGACTATGTCCCTGATTTTATCGTTCGTCTGAAATCCGACCCGCCATGCCACCTGATCCTTGAAACAAAAGGCTATGATCCATTGGAAGAGGTCAAGCGTGCCGCTGCCGAACGATGGGTAAGCGCGGTCAATGCGGATGGAACGTTTGGGCAATGGGAATATGCCATTGCCAAGAAGGTGTCGGAAGTTCCGAAGATCCTTAAGAGTGTTTCCGGGAGTCAATGAGAAAAGGGTAGGCTGCCATGGATGAATCAAATCATTTGTGGGGTGAGCAAGAACATCTTCGTGAACTGCGAATGGAGCAGTTTCGCAAAGACATTCAGGCGGGTTTTAACGGCGGCCCGACAAAGAGACTGGATTTTGAGGACATTAAAAAACGAGACAGGGAACGGGCAAAGAGCAAGAAAAGAGGGCGTTGAGGAAAGGTCGGGAAAAGGAGTGAATTACCCCTGACAGGGTGATGGCTCCCCCGCAACTTCGAAGCCCATGTCTGAGAGCATCCGTTCGACCTCGTGGCCGGGTTGTCCGGGTGTCGTCAGATAGCCGTTGACGAACAGCGAGTCCGCCACGTATAGGGCCATGGGTTGCAGGGACCGGAGATTGAACTCCCGTCCTCCCGCCGCGCGCAGTTCCCTGCGAGGATGGACAAAGCGGAACAGGCAGAGGATTTTCAGGCACCGTTGCGGGGTCAGGTGGTTGGCGTCGGCCAATGGAGTCCCCGGAATCGGATGCAGCATGTTCAACGGGATCGAGTCGGGATTGAGGTCCCGCAGGGCGAGGGCCAGGTCCACGAGATCCTCGTCGGATTCGCCCATGCCGACGATCCCGCCCGAACACAATTCCAGTCCCGCGGCGCGCGCGTTTCGTAAGGTGGTCATCCGGTCCTGATACGTGTGGGTCGTGCAGATGGAGGAGTGATAGGCTTCACTCGTGTTCAGGTTGTGGTTGATGCGATCGACCCCGGCGGCCTTGAGTCGTTTGGCCTGAGGTTCGGTAAGAAGTCCCAGGGAACAGCAGACCTGCATCGGGAGTTCCCGTTTGATCCGCGTCACCGCCGAGGCGATGTCGTCCACTTCTTTTTCTAGGGGACTGCGTCCGCTGATGACCACGCAATACCGCTCCGCTTTGGCCTCATGGGCCCGGCGGGCGGCCTTGAGCATGTCCTCGGGGGATACCAGCGCATAGCGGTCGATCTGGGCCGTGGAGATACTGGACTGCGAACAATAATGACAATCTTCCTGACACGCGCCGCTCTTGGCGTTGAACAACATCTGGATGGTGACTTTTCGACCGAAACAGGCGTGGCGGATCGTATACGCGGCATTGACAAGGGGTAAGAGTTGGGCGTCGTCGGTTTGAAGCAGTTCCAAGCCTTCTTCACGGGTGACCGAATGTCCTTGCAGCACCTGTTCCGCGAGAACGTCGAATCGAGTCATTCGCTTACTCCCTCTGTACCGGTCCGGACAAATATGGCGTCAACTGGCTTGATGAATGATCTTCGCGGATGGTTCCGACAACAGGTGCCCGAGAGCTTGTGAGTCATACTCCGTCGGCGGAATTTGCGGGGCGTCTCTCCACATGTTCTCGATCCCGTAATACGTGCGGCTTTCTTCCCGGAAAATATGAACGATGATGTCCCGAAAATCGAGCAGGATCCAATTCGCCGCGGTTTCTCCTTCGATCGTGCCGTGGTCCCCGAAACGATGCGCCATTTCCTGCCGGATGGCCTCGGCGATGGCTTTGACCTGGCGTCCTGAAGTTCCGGAGCAAATGACGAAATAGTCGGCAATCGAGGTGAGGTGTCCTATTTGCAGGACCATGACGTCGGAGGCTTGTTTATCGAGGGCGGTTCCTCCGATGAGCAACGCTTTGCGTTTGATTTCTGAAATAGGGCGGCTCCTTAACGCGGGACGTACAAGTTGTGCCGGATTATATAAGAATGGACGGAGGGTGGCAACCAGTCCGCGACGTCCGCGCCCGTCCGTATGCGTTCTCGAACCGCGGACGAGGAGACCTCATACGGGTCGATTCGCAGGAACGTAATCGTGGCCTGCGAGCCGATAGGGAGATCCAGGCGGCGTTGCAGACCTTCGTCCAGACGTTCCAGTTGCGTGGCCGGCAGGGAAGGCAACAGCGCCAGCGAGGCCGCCTGGGAAAAGGGCACGTTTGGCCGTGACAGAACGAGAAAGTTCATCAGGGTCAAGAGGGTTTCAGCTGATCTCCATCCTTCAATCTCGAGAAACGCATCCAGACCGATGATAAACCAGAGTTCGTCCTCCAGGGTTTCCCGAAGCGTTCGGATGGTGTCGATGGTATAGGAGGTTTCCGGCGCATTGGCCTCCACGTCGGAGACCGTAAAGCCCGGCAGGCCCGCGACGGCGTGTTGCATCATGCGCAAACGATGGTGCGCCGGGGCCAGCAAGTCACACGACTTGTGGGGCGGAGCGCCCGAAGGCATGAAGATCACCCGGTCGAGCGACAAGGCGGCTTGCGCTTGCCCGGCAATCGCCAAGTGGCCGTTGTGCACGGGATTGAACGTGCCGCCCAGCAATCCGGTCCGAGTGAAAGGGGAATCGCTCACCGCGTCACGCAACAGGATCGAGGATGGGGCGGTCAGACCAACAGCGCAAGATTGTCCCGGTGGATGACTTCTTCATAGTCGTGAGTCCCCGCCTCATGGGCGATCTCGTTGGTGCGACGCCCCTTGATCCCGGAAACGACCTCCGATGAAAAATTCACCAATCCTTTGGCAAACTCTTTCCCGTCCGCATCCACGCAGGACACGGGATCGCCTGCCGCAAACGTCCCTTTCACGTCGACGATCCCGGAAGGCAGCAGGCTTTTCCCCCGGCTGGTGAGCGCCGTGACGGCTCCGGCATCCAGCACGAGTTGTCCCTTGGGCCGGAGCGTATAGGCGATCCAATGCTTGCGGCTGGGGAGTTTCCGGCCTTGGGAAAAGAACAGGGTGCCTCCTTCGGATCCGGCAAGGACGTCGGGCAGCAAGCCCGGGGTTTCACCATTGAGCAGCAACGTCGGGACCCCGAATTGCCGGGCCAGTTTGGCTGCTTGGATTTTCGTCACCATGCCCCCGCGGCTTTCCTGGCTCTGCGAGGTGCCCGCTCCCTGTTCGATCTCGGAGGTAATCTCCGTCACGTGTGCAATCAACGCGGCCTCCGGATCATGCCGCGGGTCCCGGGTGAACAGCCCGTCGACGTCCGAGAGGATCACGAACAGGTCCGCATCGACCAGGTGCGCGACCTGCGCCGCGAGGGTGTCGTTGTCGCCGAAACGGATCTCGTCCACGGACACGGCGTCGTTTTCATTGATGATCGGAATCACTCCCAACTGGAGCAACGTCGTGAGCGTATGCCGTGCATTGAGAAAACGCTTACGATCGGCCAGGTCTTCATGGGTGAGCAACACCTGGGCGATGTGTTGCCCCGCTTCCTGGAAACAGGTTTCATAGGCGTGAATGAGACGGCTTTGTCCGGCTGAAGCCGCGGCCTGTTTCAATGGGAGGGTTTGCGGATAGGCCTTGAGGCCGAGTTTCCCGATGCCCGCTACAATGGCGCCTGACGATACGAGGACGATTTCCCGGTCTTCCTGCTTGAGCCGCGCGATTTCACCGGAAAGGCGTTGAATGTGGTCGAGTCGCAATCCCGCCGACCGGGCGGCCAGGATACTGCTGCCGATCTTAATGACGAGCCGCTTGGCGTGTGGGAGGATGAGATCTCTCATGCCGCTTCGATTTCATGAAGGTGTTGCGCCACACACTCGCGTAACGCGTCGAGCCCTTCACGCGTGGCCGAGGAGATCGGGAAAAAGTCCATCCGGCGTTCCCGGCAGTATTGGCGGATCTCCCGGTGGTGTTGCCCGTTACCCTGGCTGTCGACTTTGGTCCCGACGACGGCAAAGGGACGCTGCCCCAGGGTGTGATCGAATGCGGAGAGTTCGTCCTGCAACACGTGCAACGTGTTCACGGGATCATCCGTGGTCCATTCTGAAATGTCGATCAGATACAACAGGAAACGCGTCCGTTGAATGTGTTTGAGGAATTGATGTCCCAGGCCTTTGCCTTTATGGGCGCCTTGAATGAGTCCGGGAATGTCGGCCATGACGAAACTATCGTATTCGCCCAGGGGGACGACTCCCAAATGCGGTTGCAGGGTCGTGAAGGGATAATCGGCAATTTCCGGCCGAGCGGCCGAGAGCGTGGAAATCAACGTGGACTTTCCGGCGTTCGGAAACCCCACAAGCCCGACGTCGGCCAGGAGTTTCAGTTCCAGGTCGAGATGCAACTCCTTGCCGGATTCCCCCTCTTCAAACGTCCGCGGCGCCCGGTTCGTGGAGGTGGTGAATCGCGCGTTCCCTTTCCCGCCTTTCCCGCCCAGAGCCACGATCGCACATTGTTCGGGTGTCACCAGATCCGCCAGGAGATCGTGGGTTTCCGCGCGTTTGATCATGGTCCCGACCGGTACGGTAATCGTCACGTCTGAGCCGGAACGGCCATGACGATTGGCTCTTTGCCCGGGAGCGCCGGACTCGGCCTCATAGTGGCGCCGGTATTTCAGGTCGAGCAACGTCGTCACGCGGGTCGAAGCCGCGACAACGACGTGACCTCCGTTCCCGCCGTCTCCGCCGTCCGGCCCGCCGTTGGGGACAAATTTTTCCCGCCGGAAGCTACAGCCTCCGTTTCCGCCCTTGCCGGAACGGACAAAAATTCTTGCGTGGTCGATAAACATAAGGCACCACGATTGTCATAGGAAAGGGGAAAGAAAAAGAGCCCGGGGAGGAAGCTGAGTCGTCTATGTTGAGGGATACACGCTGATCTTGCGGCGCGCTTCTCCTCCCTCGAATTTCACGGTTCCGGCAACTTTGGCAAAGAGAGTATGATCCCTGCCCATCCCGACGTTATGGCCGGGATGAAACCTGGTGCCTCGTTGACGAATGAGAATGTTGCCCGGTTGAACCCGTTCGTCGGCGTATCGCTTGACTCCCAGATATTGAGGGTTGCTGTCGCGTCCGTTTCGGGATGAGCCGCCGCCTTTTTTGTGTGCCATGCCGAGTCCTTCTCCTGCCCGTTACCCCGTGACGATGTCGTCGATTCGGAGTTGGGTGAATGATTGACGATGCCCGCGGGTCTTCCGGTAATTCTTCCGTCGTTTCTTCTTGAACACCGTGATCGATCTGGTCCTGCCGTTCCGGATGACCGTGGCTTGCACGTGCGCCCCTTCGACAACCGGTTGTCCCTGAAGGAGTGCCTCACCCGTCGAAATGAATCGAACGGGTTTCAATTCCACGGTCTGCCCGATGTCGGCGTCAAGCGATTCGACCTGAAGGATCGACCCTCGTTCGACCCGATATTGTTTTCCGCCGCTTTCCAAGATCGCGTACATGAGCGTGTTATCCTTTCACTGCCTGCACGTGTATCATGACCCTGAAGAAGGTGTCAAGGCGGGACGGGGGAGTGGAACGGCCGGATTGACAGGCCATGCCCCCCTCGCTATAAGCTATAAGTATGGAGACGTATTTCCGGGACCGGAGCCGAGGGCAGAAAGGGGAGTCATGGTGACGCCGAGTGAAAAAATCTGGATGGACGGAACCTTTGTGAATTGGGACGAAGCCTCCGTCCACGTGTTGACGCATTCCTTGCATTACGGCTTGGGAGCCTTCGAAGGCATTCGTTGCTACCGGAGGAAAGGCGGATCGATGATTTTTCGCTTGCAGGAGCACGTGGACCGGCTGTTCGAGTCGGCGCATATCGTGATGATGAACGTCCCCTACAGTCGCAAGGACGTGTTCGACGCCATCGTGGAGACGGTGCGGATCAACAAGTTGGAATCCTGTTACATCCGTCCCCTGCTGTACGTGGGGTATGGGGAAATGGGGCTGTATCCCGGGAACAATCCCGTCAAGCTGGCGATCGCCGCCTGGCCGTGGGGCACCTACCTGGGAGATGACGCCCTGGTGCATGGCATCCGGGCCAAGGTGTCATCGTTTACCCGCCACCACGTCAATGTCTCCATGACCCGCGCCAAGGTCTCCGGGTACTACGTGAATTCCATCCTGGCCAAATGTGAGGCGAAGAACGCGGGATACGACGAGGCCATTCTCCTGGACACGGAGGGTTACGTGGCCGAGGCGACCGGAGAAAACGTGTTCACCGTGTCGAGGGGCGCGCTCAAGACCACTCCCTTGACTTCCATTCTGGAAGGCATCACTCGTCATTCCATCCTGGAGTTGGCCCGGGAGAATAATATCCCGGTGGTCGAAGAACGGTTTACCCGGGATGCGTTATACGTGGCCGATGAAGTGTTCCTCACGGGAACGGCCGCCGAAGTGGCGCCGGTTCGGGAAATCGACGACCGCCGGATCGGAACCGGCAAACGGGGCCCCGTCACGGATCTGCTCCAGAATGCCTTCTTCGACATCGTGAAGGGCAAAGACGATTCCCACGCCCATTGGCTGACGCCGGTGTAAGCCTCCGGCTTGTCCCTCTCGGTCATCCCCGACATCTGTAATCGGGGGTCCAGGGTTGTTGCTGTTTGCAGTTCCCTTTTTCCCTCCGGGAGAGAGCAAGGGGGAGGGGCTTTAATCCGGGACCCCGCAGCTACAACAAGGAAAGACCGTCAACTATCCTCGACGATTCCAGGAGGTGGCAGGCACGTGGTGTATTGTCTGTCACACCAAAAAATCGACTTAAAATAAGACAATATTGCACTTTTAAATAAATTTATGGAAAAATATGCCATAATCATTCTTAAAAATAGGTTCAGAAATGTTAATTGAGTTCACAATCTCCAATTTCAAGTCTATCAAGGAAGAGCAGACGTTCAGTCTGGTGGCGTCGAAGAACAAGGAATTGATGGACTCCCATACATTTGATGTTCGGCTTTCAGAGCAATCAAGCATGAAATTGTTGCGCTCGGTGGCGATCTATGGCCCCAATGCGGCAGGTAAAACCAATTTGGTCCGTGCCCTCAGAGTCATGGAAACAATTGTGCGGACCTCCGCTTTGGAAAAAAGCCGTGGAGATACGCTTCCGGTTGTTCCCTTCAAATTACACCGTGACTCACGCCAAGCCCCCAGTACGTTTGAAGTTGTGTTCCTTGTAGATGGTATTCGCTACCAATATGGCTTTTCAGCCACGAAGGAACGTATTTTTGAGGAATGGCTTTCTGCTTTTCCCAGAAATCGCGTCCAACGTTGGTTCAAACGTACGTGGAACGCGGACGAACAGAAACATGACTGGGCGTTTGGAACGTTTCTGACAGGTGAAAAAGCACTTTGGCAAAAATCGACCAGGGATAACGCCCTGTTTCTTTCCACGGCAGTACAACTTAACAGCCAGCAGTTGCAACCGGTTTATGACTGGTTCAACAACACATTATACTATTCGGACAATTCTGATATTTTGGGCTTAGAGCCAATTTTTAGTGCCTCTTTCTGCGCGGAAGGAGGAGATAAAAGAAAAATTATAAAGTTTCTCAATGAAGCCGATCTTGGTATCGATGACGTGCGCATCACAAAAGAGATTTTCAATCTGAAAAACTTATCTCAAGATATGCCGGATAGTTTCAAACAAGTTATCTTGAAAGAAATGAAAAACGAAGAAATCTATGATGTAAAAACGATTCACCAGGACTCCGATGGGGAGTCCATCGAATTTGACCTGGAAGATGAGTCGGATGGCACCCGGAAAATTTTTGCCCTTGCCGGTCCGTTTCTTGACAGTCTGGAAAGAGGTCACGTCGTGTTCATTGATGAACTACCTGATAACCTGCATCCGGGATTGGTGAAATTTCTGGTCGGGTTGTTCAACAACAAAGGAACTAACCTAGGCAACGCCCAACTGGTCTTCACCACCCACGAAACCCACATATTGAATCAAACTATTCTGCGTCGGGATCAAATCTGGTTCTGCGAAAAAGACAGCACACGGGCGACGCAGGTCTTTCCTCTCACTGATTTTCGCCCGCGCAAGATGCGCGAAAATCTGGAAGCGGCTTACTTGTCAGGTCGATACGGGGCCTTACCGTACGTTCCCGAACGACAAACGTAAAGGCATGAGTAAACGCACGAGGGCAAAGTCTTTCTCGCGCCGGAAGCCCTCCAGGAAACCTTACGACAAAATTCTCGTCGTCTGTGAAGGTCAACAGACCGAACCCAACTATTTCAACGGGCTGAAAAATTATCTCAGGTTGAACGGCGCCAACGTGGCAATCGTTGGAGAAGGCGCCGCCCCCACGACAATCGTCGAACGTGCCAAAGCATTGGATAAGTGGTGGAAGGGAATGGGCGATCCGTTTGATAAGATATTCTGTGTGTTCGACAAGGATACCCATGCCGATTATCAAACAGCCATAGATCAATGCGCACAAAAAAACTATGTAGCCGTCACCTCGGTGCCCGCCTTTGAATACTGGCTATTACTGCATTTTCGCTACACGACGAAGCCCTACGACGATGTGTCGGGCGTATTGCATGCTCTCAAGGAATGGATGCCGAATTATCATAAAAGTTATGCGGGCATTTTTGCTGAGTTACGGGATAAATTGGAAACAGCAAAGAAAAACGCAGCACGATCGCTGGAAGATAGAACCCAAGCCAGAACCGACAACCCATCCACGAAAGTCCACATACTGGTACAATCTCAGAGGTGGCTCGGGAAATTTGAACAAGGGGGATAAGTGACATTTCTGCTCACGAGCGGCATGATTGCCGTGAATGAGGAGGACCCATGACGAGACGACTACGCCGAAACCATAGCCCGGCTTTGAAG
>MPMZ01000110.1 GCA_002238765.1 Nitrospira sp. bin75 | reverse complement strand
CATACAAAACCGTCCGTACGCCGTTTGTCAGGACAAAATATTTGACAGGATTTCGCTCCCCATATTTCCTGTTCAGGGCCAGACAATACCCACTGCACTGTTCAATCCAATCATCCAAATGTTCATCCGTCCCTTTTGCATCTATAATGCAGCGAGGTTCACGACGAAACAGGAGGGCATAATCCGGCTTATACTTTTCTCGACGACTTCCACGACCGACCGTTAATTTTTCAAGGCTTTGTTTCGTTTTGATCTGGCTGTCACGGTAACGAAGGTCCATCAAGAAACGAGACACGAAAAAATTTTCGACGGAGGCTTCGTTGCTCAGGTCGGACAACTGACAATAGACATTCTTCGCAGTAGTACCCAGGGCATCCAGAACGGTCCTTCGTGGAGGATTGTGACGCGCCACTAGGCCACCAACTCCCGATAGCGGAGCCGCTTCCCACACAAGGCCTGAGACAACGACGCAATCCGGTCGATGGTATCCCGTTGCACGTCCCCATCATTCAACCGGAAGGTGAACTCGTTCACGTACCGATGCGTATGCTTCATGCTCCAGTTGTGATAGGTGCCGTAGTATCCACGCTTCAAGACGGCCCACACTGACTCCACGCCGTTCGTATGGGCCATGCCGTCCACGTATTGCTTGGCTGAATGATTGACGGCTTGGTGGTCGTACCCTACGGCTTCCAAGTGACGATAGGCTCCATGATCGTCCGTGTACAACGTAGACCCTGGCTCGACCGCGCCTTGAATCATGGGAATCAATGTCTCCCGATCCGTCCGGTCTACTGGCGTCGCCTTGACGGGTCCGCCACGCTCTCTCATACCAAAGACCGCTTGCTTCCCTGCCGTCCCGCGACCAGCCTTCTGTTTCTTGGACTCATGTCGGTTCTTATCCTTGCCACCCAAGTATGTCTCGTCAATTTCCACGTGGCCGGATAAGGCTTCCAGTTCAGACCCACAGGCTTCTCGGATACGGTGCAAGAGAAACCAGGCGGTCTGTTGGCTCGTCGATAATTTCTTGGATAGTTCCAATGAAGAGATTCCTTTCCGTGCCGTCACCAGAAAATACATGGCGAGCACCCACATTTGAATCGGCTTATTGCTGGCTTCCATGACGGTGCCGGTCTTGGCTGAAAAGTATTTCCGGCAATGCCCGCACCGACGTTGATACTGTTTCTGTCCAGGACCGACTCTGTCAGACTGATTACACCGTGGACAGGTGGGCGTCTGGCCCCATCGAATGGTTTCAAAGTACTGGACGGCAGTATCTTCATTCGGAAACAGCTTGTTGAATTCTAAGACTCCAATGGTTTTTGCAACTCGTTTCTTTGCCATGCGTCACTCCTTTTCGGTATGTTCAGCGTTGAAAAGGAATCTAGCAGGTTCAGGACGGTTTGTCAACTATTCTTGATAATTCCCCTTACAAAGGAGGGGAACCAAGTGGGCGACAGCCCGGGTTCATGGCTCCTCCGTCATGTCACGTCACGATGACCAGGCCCTCCTCAGCGAATTCCGTCAGAACCTGGAAGCCTTTTATGCGGCGTTGAAGCTCGCTCCGCCCTATGACAGCGTCGAAAAAACCATACGGCGTCTCTCCGCCCTGTTCCAAACCAAAACCGCCGAGGAGCAGGCGCAACTGCTCGGCGACGATTCCCTGAGACGGGAACTCCACGTTCAGGCCTTTATGGAATCCGGATTGCACAAAAAGCACCGCGGAATCATCACCGGACTCGCACGCACCGAGGCCTTCGATCAATTCCCCGAGTCCGTGCGCTACCTATTGGAACCCTTTCGATCCTGACCGCGGCCCACTCCTTCATGCTGTTTTTTTGCAACACCACTATTGACTTTTCACATCAATTTCAATAACGTGCAACACCAATTTTCGTTTATCATTATATTTCAATAGGTTACGAAAACCACTTCAATGCTCAATATGGCCCGGAAGTTGCATGTTCCTTCTAAGGAACCTGTTTACGGAATAAATATTCCAGTTCTTATGGAATATTTATTCCAGTTCAAATAGAATCAGGCTCAGGCAAACATGTTAGGACAACGGCAACAGACCATCGGGCAAACCATCTCCGCTTCCGGAGTGGGGCTCCATTCGGGAAGACCTTCAAAGGTGAGCCTCTCCCCAGCGCCCGTGGACAACGGCATTGTGTTCCGGCGGAAAGTCAACAGTCACGTCGAGACGTGTCAGGCATCGATCCGCAATCTCAGGCCCATGAAATTATGCACGGCGGTCGGTTCCAACGGTTTCCAGATCCAAACGACCGAACACGTGCTTTCCGCCCTCTGGGGGTTCGGCATCGATAATGCCTTTATCGATATCGATTCGGAAGAAGTTCCCGCAATGGACGGCAGTGCGGCGCCCTTTGCCAAACTCATTCAACTCGCCGGGATTCTGACCCAGGAACGTCCTCGAACCTATCTTAAAATTGTCGAACCGATTCACGTCGGTGACGATGATCGAG
>MPMZ01000109.1 GCA_002238765.1 Nitrospira sp. bin75 | reverse complement strand
TCGAGGAGCGTGATGCCTTTGCGGTGGGATTTGCCTGGTGCTTTACGTGTCACGGTACGGTCTCCTTTCTGATAGAAGAACCCTACCAGATTCAGAGATACTTGTCAACCCTAGTATATAATTCCCTTTGTATGAGTGGGATAAGGACGCCCCGCTTCTTGATTTGCACTTTTCCGATTTTTCGTCGGGGAACTCAAAATATGAACACCTTAAAAAGACCATTGGTGCTCGTCATATCGTCACGTCACAAGCGGTGCCATTTGAAATGGAATCGGCGACGTTTCGATTCTCGCGTGTCACGACTGCCCGAGCGAAACAGTTGTTTACAACCTGCCATAAAGCCATTTGGAAGTCGGAGGGATACGGACCCAGCCCCGCTTTTTTTGCTTTTGTCAAATTGGTGTTTGTGAAGCTGTGGGCTGACAGAAATATACGGCACAATCCGTCTACCAGTCACCTGTTCCAAGGCGAACCAAAAGATATTTTGTTGCCCAAGGATATGGTGATTTTTTCATCCAACTGGATTGAAAAACGGAATGCTGAGGGTATCAACAATCCGATCAACGACATGTTTGTTCAGCTTCGTGACGAAATCGAAAAGGACATCGGACTCCGCAAGAAAAAGCGAATTTTTACCGAAGATGAAGTATTGGGGTTGAGGCCGGATACCATTCTGGATGTGGTGAAGCGACTGCAAAGTGTCGATTTATTTGGAATAGACGAAGACCTGAATGGAAGACTGTTTGAAACCTTTCTCAATGCCACGATGAGGGGGAAAGCGTTGGGGCAGTTTTTTACTCCGAGGTCGGTCGTCAAGATGATGACTCGGCTTGCAGACTTGCGGGTGACAAGGTCTGTTCAAGATCGAATGATGGACGGGTGTTGTGGGTCAGGTGGGTTTCTCATTGAATCGCTGGCGATGATGCGAAATAAAGCGCGGTCCGATTCCAGCCTCTCGTCAACAGAAAGGGAAAGCCTGATTGATCGCATTGCCAATGATTGCATTTATGGCATTGACTACGGACAGGACCCCCCATTAGCGCGTATCGCTCGGATCAACATGTATTTGCATGGTGACGGAGGCAGCAGAATTTATTACGCCGATGGTTTGGATAAAACCGTAGACAGTTCCAACAGAGACGATCCTGAAATTATCTCGAACATGGAAGAATTGAAAGGAAAGCTCGATGAGGCTGCGTTTGACGTGATTCTGACCAATCCTCCGTTTTCAATGACAAAGCAAGCAAACAATCCTTCGGATTTGCGAATTTTGGAACAATATACATTGGCACAACGTGGAAGCGGGGTGGTAGGTATTCGACCATCGTTGAGGTCAAGCATTATGTTTTTAGAGCGGTACTGGGACGTGCTTCGGCCCGGTGGTCGTCTCATTACGGTCATTGACGATACAATTCTTTCAAGCAAGAAATTTGATTATGTCCGCGATTATATTCGATTGAATTTTCTGATTCGTGCGGTCATTTCTCTGCCTGGTGATACGTTCAGGCGGTCAGGCTCAAGGGTCAAGACCTCTGTGTTGGTGTTAGAAAAAAAGCGGTCCGTGAAAGACTCTCAACCAAGTTGGTTTTATTTCTTCTCAGAATCGTTGGGCGTTGATGATTTGACGACCAAGGCTTCCGACGATGATGTCCTAGAAGCGCGGGAGGCGGCTGATGCCGAAGCAGATCGGCTTGTAAGTGATTATACGAAGTATTGGGAAGGGAAGACTGTTTCGACCGTGCTTGGCCCTGAACTGATTACAGACCGGCTTGATCTGAGAAATTGTGTCCCGTTGTTTGGGCGAATGGTTGGCGATTGGAAAAGGCAGGGAATGGAAGTCAAGAGGTTTGATGCAGTTGTGACCCCAAGCAGTCAACTTATCATGCCGGCTGACGATCCAAACAGGTCTTTCATGCTCTTGAAAGTCTCTTATGACGGCAAATGTGAAATCGAAAAGACGCGGGAAGGGAAACGAATACGGGCGAAGTCCATGCATTGTGTCAGGGAAGGACAAATCGTATTTTCCACGATTCGGGCCACTGATGGAGCCGTCGGCATTGTGCCGAAAGAATTTGATGGGGCGTTGGTTTCTTCAACGAGCTACACGGTGTTTGATTGCGAAACGACGCATGATGCAGCCTATTTGTGGTCTGTTTTGCGGTCTCACGAACTTCGAGCGGACATGCAATCTCTCTCCCCTGGCTCTGGACGTTATACCACTTATTGGCCGGATGTCGGACAACTGATGATTCCATGGCAGTCTCGTTCGCAAAGGAAGAAGATAGGGCAAGGCTTACTCGATTTGTGGGAGGCAGAGCGGTCACTGGAGCGGAAACGAAAAGACAGTCTCAGGCACTTAGAAAAGCTGGGCGTTGAGTCAGAGGCAAGTCGCAAACGATGGACAGATTCTAAGGCCCCTCAATAACCATGCGCCCCGCTGTCAAACAAGCCCTGGACCGGATGCTGAAAGCCTTAGCGAATTACCAGCCCCCGGCCAAGACGAAGGCGGGGAAGAAAAAGGTCGCCAAGAAGTCGAAGAAATGAGAGCGTCAACTATTCTTGATAATTCCC
>MPMZ01000024.1 GCA_002238765.1 Nitrospira sp. bin75 | reverse complement strand
GAAACCTTCTTCTGTGAGACCCACTCGCCCTGGCAAAAGGGCGGCATCGAAAACGCCATCGGCCGCCTGCGCCGGACCTTGCCTCGCAAGACCGACTTGGCGACCCTCTCGAATGAGCACTTTACGCGACTGGTGCAGGCGTACAATAATACCCCGCGGAAATGCCTCGGCTATCAGACGCCCGCCGAGGTTTTTAGAAACCACCTGTTGCACTTCAAATGTGAATCCACCTTCCCGCGTGCGCGGGAATGACAGAAAGAAAAAAACAGGCCTCCATCGGGAAAAGAAAAAAGAGGACGCGTGAAAGGACACGAAATCGACATCGAGCAATACCGGATCACCGAAGAACCGTTTTATGAGGAAATCAACGGTGAGATCGGGCTGGCCGACATTGCGGCGCAACAGCAGTTGCCGGTGATGCTGAAAGGCCCGACGGGCTGCGGCAAAACCCGGTTTGTGCAACACTTGGCGTACAGGTTGAAGCGTCCGCTGATTACGGTGGCCTGCCATGAAGATCTCACCGCGTCGGACCTGGTGGGCCGGTATCTCCTCAAAGGCGAAGAAACCGTGTGGATGGACGGCCCCCTGACCCTCGGGGTGAAACACGGGGCCATCGTCTATTTGGATGAAATCGTCGAAGCCAGAAAAGACACGACGGTGGTCGTACACCCGTTGGGCGACGATCGCCGCTTTCTGCCGATTGAAAAACGCGGGCAGGTCATCGAAGCGGTCGATGACTTCATGCTCGTGATTTCCTACAACCCCGGCTACCAGAGCGTGCTCAAGGAACTCAAGCAAAGCACCAAACAACGGTTCATGGCGATCGAGTTCACGTATCCGCCCGCCGGGATCGAAACGAAAATCATCGAACATGAAGCCGGCGTGGCCAACGACGTGGCCCACCGGCTCGTCAAACTGGGCGGCAAGGTGAGGAATCTGCGCAACCACGGACTCGAAGAAGGCGTCAGTACGCGACTGCTCATTTACGCCGGCACCCTGATGAAGCAAGGCGTCGCCCCGGAGCGGGCCTGCGAGGTGGCGGTGATCCAGCCCATCACGGACGACATCGATATGCACCGCAGCATCCAGGAACTGGTGAAAGCGATCTTTTAGGCCACCCCCCGGCGAACCGTGCCCCCGTCCCTAACCCGGTTCCCCTCCTTTGTAAGGAAGGGCAAGGGGAGGTAGAGAGTTTGTCCGAACCACACAACATCATCGCCGTCGTCTACGACTTCGATCACACCCTGAGCCCGCAGTACATGCAGGACCAGACGATCCTGCCTCACGCCGGCATCGAGCCGCAGCAGTTCTGGGAAAGCTGCACCGCGCTCATCAAGGACAAAGGCTACGACCAGGAACTCGCCTATATGAAGCGGATGCTGGAGCACGACGCGATCCGGTCCCTGTCCAACCAGGACCTGCAACGCATGGGCGCGCAACTCACGTTCTTCCCCGGAGTGCCGGAGTGTTTCGGCGAATTGGACACCATCATCCAGCAACCCAAATACCGGGAATGGGACATTCATCTGGAGCATTACGTGGTCAGCTCTGGACTGGAAGCGATCTTGAAGGGCAGTGAGATCGCCAAGTGGACCAAGACCGTGTGGGGGTGCCAATTCGACGAAGAGGACGGGCACATCAGTTTCCCGAAACGCACCATCAGTCACACGCAGAAAACACAATACCTCTTCCGGGTCAACAAGAACCTCCTGGACCCGGCTCAGGACGTCAACGACCACATGCCCGAGGAAGCCAGGCGCGTGCCGTTCCGGCACATGATCTACGTGGGCGACGGCCCCACCGACGTGCCGTGTTTCACCGTCATCAAGAAGAACGGCGGCTTGGCCGTGGCCGTGTACAATCCGGACGACCCCACGCGCCGGTCATTCAAAAAATGTTACGACCTCACGCATCATGCCAACCGTGTGCATTTCATGGCCGAGGCCGACTATCGAAGCGGGAGCCAACTCCGCCTGACCCTCGAACAGCACCTCACCGAAATCGCCGACGGCATCGTCGAGCGCCGCCGCCAAGCCATCGCCGCCACCCGCGTCGCCGCGCCCTCGCCCTGAAGAGCGAAGGGCGTCCGGTATTCGTTCTTATCTGTCATTTGTATTCCCTTTCTGTCATCCTTGCGCACGCGAGGATCCAGTGTCGTTGTTCTTGTGGACTAAGAAAAAAGCAACGACCCTGGATTCCCGATCAAGCCGGGAATGACAGATGGGAAAAGGAAGCGCGATCCTATCGCGCCACCGCGAACGATTGCGAAAACGCCGTGAGAGGGGTAAAGTACGGGCAGGAATGTCCAGGCCGGGGGAGGCGTAGCATGACAAAAAAACCATCTACCGCAGAGCACGCGCATCGTGGCGGCCGGTCTTTCGGCGTCATCACCTTCGCCGGCCTGCTGCTCGTGCTCGTGATCCCCGGGATCGCCATCGGCGAAGAACAGAACTTTGCCCCCCAGGCCGCCGTCAAGGAGAGTGAGGGAAGCGTGACCACGCAGACCGAACTCATGATGCTGGACCAGGAAAACTGGCAACGCCCGCAATCGGCCTTCAAATGGATCGTCATGGCCCGGGACATCAAAGTGCCCTGGGACACGTTCGGCCGGCAAGGCTGGATGACGGACGACGCCTACGTGGAACCCGTGGACCCCGGCGTCTCCGAATTTTCGGCGGACACGGAAATCTTCTATCTCGTCTTCGCGGTATCGGCCCTGGACGCCCCCTCGCAATACCGAGCGGCGTGGTTTCACATGCCGGACGGCAAGACGCCGTCAACAAAACTCACGGGAACCGATGCCCTGTTTATGGAAATGAACGAGAAAGCAGGGTACCTGGAAATCTTCCGACCCGAGGGCGGCTGGAAAAAAGGGAAGTATCTCGTCAAGCTCTACTTCGAAAGTCCCGGCCAGGAGTTGTACGACCCCAACGTGATCGGCACCATGGCGTTCACGATCACGGAGTAATCCAGGCGGGGAGTCCACACGCAACCACAACTCCCTCATATCACTCTCACCTTAATCCTCTCCCATCAAGGGAGAGGAAATTTCCTCCACTCCCTCTCCCCATCGTGGGAGAGGGAGTGGGGTGAGGGGGGCGAGGTTCTATGACGCCCCGCGGCGTTGCGCCGCGGGGCGGGAGCGCAACAGTTCTTCCAGGGTCAGCAGGGCGTCGCGGCCCGAGTTGCCTTCGAGGCCCTTGGAAAGACTCTGGTCCGCGTAGGTATGGCCGTGATCCTGCGTGGCGCTTGTTTGACTCAGACTGCCGGACCAGGGCCGCGGGTCCCGGCTCCCGTGTTTCCGGTTCCAGGCCGTCAGGCACGCCTTCGCAATCAGGGTGTTGAGCGGCGCGGGATTGTACAGCAACTTCTTGATATTCCACGGCGTGAGGCTGAGCGGATTATAGCCCGCGGACAGATAGCCGTCCGACAACAACCGCTGTTCCAGGTCCGTATTGGGCTGAACGCCCAGGAAGAACATCAACGGGAACACGCGGTCCTCCCCGAGAATCGACGCCACCATTTTGTACGACTCGATACTCTGCAACAGCGTCTCTTCGGTTTCCTCCGGCGAGTTGAGCGAATAATTCAGGATCACGCGCCCCGCGAACCCCGCCTCCTGCAAATACCGGCAGCCGTCATACAAGTGTTCCAGCTTGAAGCCCATGTGCAGGCTGTTCAGCACCTGCTGCGAGCCCGCGGTAATCGCCACTTCCAGGTCGCCCACGCCGGACCGCACCATCAGCTTCGCCAGGTCCGCGGAAATCAGCGACGTGCGCACGTACCCCGACCATTCGATCTTTAGGCCCTCGCGAATGATCCGCTCCAGGATCTCCGTGCATTGCGGGTACGCGTCCTTGCCTGTGATGAACTGCGCGTCGGTAAACCAGAACCGCCGCGCGCCCCACTGATGATAATACTGCGCGATATCATGTACCACGTTCTGCGCCGGCCGGTACCGCACGCGCTTCCCCTCGATGTACGGATACAAACAAAACGCGCAGTCATACGGGCAGCCCCGTTTCGACTGCACCCCGATACACTCGCCCACGTATTCCCGGTACTGCGGAAAAATGGACGTCAGGTACGGCAGGTCCACCGTCAACGAATCCAGCAGGGCCGGCGTATACTTCGTGCCTTTGCTCACGCGCCCGTGCTCGCGCACGATGAACCGTTCATCCGTCAGCGGCTCGTCGTTCAACACCTTGAGGATCGCATCCTCCCCCTCGCCCAGAATCCCGAGCGTGCCGTCCGGCAATTGTTCGATCAACTGATCCGCGAACGCGGTAAACGCCCCGCCGCCGATCATCATTCGTACGTCCGGAAATTTCCGGTGCACCAGCCACGGGTACGACAGGTTGCGGCGGATATCCTGATAATACCGGTACAGGTTGCGCACGCCCTGGAACGACGCCGCCACGCGCTTCAGGGGATTGCTCGCGTAATAAAAATTGAACGCCTGCTCCAGCGACGCGTCGCCTTCGTGCGGCGAAAAAATCTGAATATCGCGCCACGAAAAACACACGAGCTCCGGCTGGAAGTGTTGCACCGTCTCGCGCAACGCGCGCGACCGCTCCGCCGGCGGAAACAGCGACAAGTCCAGGATCTGCTGCCGGACCTCCGGCCGTCGCCGGTGAATGAAATCGGCCAGGTACGTAATGCCGGTCGGATAGACCTTCTTACACGGCAGGAACACGTAAAGAACGGAATCCATCACGCCTCATCCTGGTATGTGTT
Source organism: Nitrospira sp. bin75 (assembly GCA_002238765.1). Lineage (GTDB taxonomy): Bacteria > Nitrospirota > Nitrospiria > Nitrospirales > UBA8639 > Bin75. The sequence goes on along the minus strand of MPMZ01000024.1, from coordinate 37,361 downwards.
CACTAACTCGTTCACAATTTCGGCCTGTTCTTTCTCCTCCTTTGAAAGGACGGGAATTTTTTCCGAAGAGGGAAAAGTTCGGAGGTAGAGGCATCTATCCCCCTCCTTTGCCTGTCCTGAGCGTAGCCGAAGGATCAGGAGGGGGAGGGGAGGTAGAAGCATTTGCAGTCACCCGACGTTCGGACTCTACCCCACCTGGCCTCCCCTTACAAAGGGGAGGGAAAACTGCGGACTCTACCCCACCCCCGCTTTCGCGGGGGCATGCCTAGCTCATCCTCCCCTTACAAAGGGGAGGAAAAGAATCTGATCACCCTCGCTCAGACTTCACGGCCACGTGAATGGCCACGATCCCGCCGCTGAGATTCTGGTACTCCACGTGGCTGAACCCGGCCTCACGAAGCATCGCGGCCAACTGTTCCTTATCGGGAAACGTGCGAATGGATTCGGGCAGGTAGCGGTACACGTCCGTATGGTCCTTGGCCACCCAGGTGCCGATCGCGGGCAGGAGATGAAACGAATACCAGTCATAGACGCGCCGGAGCCAGGCCGAGACCGGCCGGGAAAACTCCAGACACACGAACCGGCCACCCGGTTTCAGCACGCGAAAAATCTCGCGAAAGGCCTGCGGCCGGTCGCCCACGTTGCGGATACAAAACCCCGTGGTCACCGCGTCGAACGTGCCGTCCAGAAACCCGATGTGCTCGGCGTTCCCGCGAAAACAGGCGATGCGGGAAGCCAGGCCCTGCCCGTCGATCTTCGCCGCGCCCACGCGCAGCATCGCGAAATTCAAATCCATCGCCGCCACCCGGCCGTGCGGCCCCATCCGCTGATCCAGCAACAGGGCCAGATCCCCGGTCCCCGCGCCCAGGTCCAGGGCGCGTCCGTGCGTCTGCAAAGGGATCAGGCTCGCGGCCAAGGCTTTCCAGCGATGATGAAGCCCGAAACTGAGCAGGGAATTATTCAGGTCGTACCGGGTCGCGATGGCGGTAAACATGCGCTGCACGGCCTGTTCACGCGGCGCGCCGGACCATTGCGACACGGCCTTGCCCGTCGATGCATCGGCGGCGTGATCCATGGACGGTATCATGCAGGCAGTTAAAACCGGCCCGCCGCATTTGTCAAGACAAGCGGGGGACAAGGGCGCGGGGTGTCGCCCCCGCACGACGAGGTCCTTTTGTTTCGGCAAAAGGACCCAAAACCATTGGCGCCCGGGCGCGGCCCTTCGGGTGCCTGTGCCCCGGCCCCGATTATTAGGGCTGCGGAACTCGCTTCGCTCAGACAGTCCTCGCCCCCATATTGAATTCGGGACCGGGGCGCAGCCGCGCCCGCAGGCGCCCTCGACATGGCGCCATGGGATGGCGCTTCTTTTTCTTTTGTCTTTATCTGTCATCCCTGTATGTGTTCAGTCATTCGTTGACAAATGACAAACTACGTACCAAAATACGTAGCAAGCTACTTACAAGTGTGGTACAACTGGCACTTCACGTTTCATGCTCCACAATCGAGAGTGGCAACAACCCGCCAGAGGAGACCGGCCATGGGAAAAAAATAGGGGCGAACCGGTGTGTTCGCCCTCTTCTATCTCTCTCGTTATTGCCGTTGGCGATCATGCTGGTGGCGGTGGATGCCTCAGCGCAGGGTGACGCCGGCACGGCGAAGAGCGCGAGCGTGTCGGATATCCAACGCCTGGAGGAAGTGGTGGTCACGGCCACCCGGCGGACCGAATCGATCATGGACGTGCCCTTCTCCGTCAACGTGCAGAAAGAATCCGACATCCAGCGGCTCAACACCTTCAATCTGGAAAACCTCTCCCGGAACATCGCCGGCCTGAACATCCAGAACCTGGGACCCGGGCAGAGCGTGGTCAACATCCGCGGCATTTCATCCGGCCAGATCGTCCGCGACCAGCCGGGCGTCAAGGAGCAGGTGGGCGTCTACCTGGACGACACGCCGATCGCGATCTCGCTCTTCACCCCGGACCTGGACCTCTATGACGTGCAACGCGTGGAAACCCTGCGGGGCCCGCAAGGCACGCTGTTCGGCTCCGGCTCCATCGGCGGCACCGTGCGGTACGTCACCAACAAGCCGCAACTCGGCATCAAGGACGTGAGGACGCAATTCGATTTGAACACCATCGACGGCGGCTCGGCCGGCGGGCATGTCAAGGCCGCCTTCAACGCGCCCCTGGGCGACAACGCGGCCGTGCGCGTGGTGGGCTACGGCACCAGGTACGGCGGGTTCATCGACGCCTTGCGGGTCACGGGCGAAAGGGACGACAACGTCAACGACGGCGGCCGCTTCGGGGGGCGCATGTCCGTGTTGTGGCAACCCACCGCGAACGTCACCATCACCCCCCGGCTGGTCTATCAGAGCATCGACATGGACGGGTTCAACCGCGAAGAGCTCTTCAACCTGTACGCCAACCCGTACTCCACCACGCGGCCCAAGGTGCAACTCGGCAAGCGCCAGCAATTCCTGCTGCTGAACGAAGCCTTCGAAGACGAAACCCTGTTGCTCGACAACACGATCAAATGGAACCCGAACGACCGCATCGAGGCGACCTACGTTGCCAGCTATACCAAGCGCAACCTGCTGGTCAGCCGGGACTCCAGCGCGCTGGCGGGCAGTGTGGCGGTCGACGTCGGATTTCCACCGGAAGGGGTGCTTCTGCCGTCCAACCTGCGGGACACCACCGGGTTGGAGCAGATGACCCATGAGGTGAGGGTCGCTTCCACCGACAACAGCGCGTTCCAATGGCAGGGGGGCGTCTTCTATTCCAACGTCAAACGCGACTACTCCCAGCGACTGCCCACGCCCGGGTGGGACCGGACCCATACAAATGCGGGAAGCCCGCTCGGGTCGATGGCTGCCAGCAGCAACGGCTTCAACACCATGGATTCGCCCTATGTGTCGGATTTGACCTACGACCTCAGGCAGGTCGCCGTATTCGGCGAAGCCACCTACACGCTTTACGACCGCCTCGGTTTCACCGCCGGGTTGCGCTGGTACGACTGGGAAGAAGACAAGACCTTCAGGTCGGGTGGAAACTTTTCAAACTCGGCGGCGCAGAACCAGAGCGTCACGGTCTCCTCCAACGGTTTCACGCCCCGGTTCATGGTCAATTACGACGTGACGGACCGCGTGGCCCTGAACGCCCAGGCGTCACGGGGCTTCCGGTTGGGCGGCGTGAACGATCCGTTGAACGAGCCGCTATGCCGCGCGGACTATGACACCTACCGGGGGTTCCAGCGGTTCAAGGACGAAACCCTGTGGAACTACGAAGTCGGCCTCAAATCCTCATACGAAAAAGTGACGATGAATGCGTCGCTGTTCTATGCCGACATCAGCAACCTGGGCGTGAACGTGGATGCCGGTGAATGTTCATCGCGCGTGACCGTCAGCGTACCCGAGGCCCATACCATGGGAGGAGAACTGGAGTTCGCCGTGCACCCCACGGATGCCTTGTTGGTGACGTTTGCCGGCAGCTACGTGGAGGCGGAATTTGATACCACGGTACCCAACGTGCCCGGCATCAAGGACGGCAACCGCATCCCGTCCGTGCCCAACTGGCAGCTGTCCGCGGTGGCCACGTACACGTTTCCGGGTGTCTGGAATTCAAAAGAGAGTTACGTCACCGCGTCCTGGCAGTACGTCGGCAGTCAGTTCACCCAACCCGGTGATCAGGAAAGTACGCCATACCCGTCCAGACTCATTGCGGGGCTGACGGGAGCAGACATGGCGTCCGGCAATTTTCGGGACCAGATGGAACTGGACGCGTACAACCTGTTCAACCTGAACACGGGCCTGCTGTACGACACGTGGGAAGTCATGTTCTACATCAAGAACATCACGGACAAAAACCCGCAACTCTCATTCGACCGTGAACGCAATGGCGCCGCCCGCCTGGCCTATCGCGTGGGCCAACCCCGCACGTTCGGCATCCTCAGCCGCTTCTACTTCTGAGCCTGGGGGAGAGGCATGTGCGCCTCTCCCCCTTCTGTCATCCGTGTTTTTTCTTTCTGTCATCCTTGCGCACGCAGGAATCCAGCGTCTTTGCCTTCACACACCGAGGAAAAAGAAACGACGCTGGATCCTCGATTACAAATGTCGAGGATGACAGATGGGAGAAGGAAGCGCCATCTCATGGCGCCATGTCGAGGGCACCTGCGGACGCGGCTGCGCCGCAGTCCCGAAGACTCTTTCCCTTTCTGTCATTCCCGCGCACGCGGGAAGGTGGATTCACATTTGAAGTGCAACAGGTGGTTTCTAAAAACCTCGGCGGGCGTCTGATAGCCGAGGCATTTCCGCGGGGTATTATTGTACGCCTGCACCAGTCGCGTAAAGTGCTCATTCGAGAGGGTCGCCAAGTCGGTCTTGCGAGGCAAGGTCCGGCGCAGGCGGCCGATGGCGTTTTCGATGCCGCCCTTTTGCCAGGGCGAGTGGGTCTCACAGAAGAAGGTTTCAAGGCCGAGGGCATGGAGGGCGTGATGGCGCGCAAACTCCGTGCCGTTATCGAAGGTGACCGTTTGGCGCCACGTGGGGGGCAAGGGCGCCAAGAGGGCGGTCATGGCGTGGGCGATCGGCGCGGCGGCTTTGCCGGGTGGGCGGGCGGCGAGGAGCAGACGGGAGTGGCGCTCATGCAGGGGCAGGATGGCTTGGCCGTAGATCCGAAACAGCATCAGATCGGCTTCCCAGTGGCCCGGGGTGCGGCGGTCCGCGACGGTGGCCGGCCGCTCGGCCAGCGGGCGGCGCAGGGTGATAAAGGACGCGGGGCTCCGGCCTTTGTAGCCCCGGCGGCCGCGTTTCGTTTTGGCTCGGGGCAGATAATGCCGCCAGGCATACTCTTTTTTGCGGGCGATCTGCGCATAGATGAAGCGGTAGATGGTCTCGTGGGAGAGGACCTTTCGGTGCTGCTCCACGGCCAGGCGCCCCGCCACTTGTTGGGGCGACCAGCCGTGTTGGAGCCGCGCCAGGACCAGAGCGCGGAGCGTGGGGTCGCGGTCGAGCTTGGAGCCCTGCCAGCGCCGCGCCCGGGCTTGTTGGTCGGCATAGCCGGGGTGGTAGCCCTGGGTGCGGGACGCATTGCGGTTCAGTTCCCGAGCCACGGTCGATGGCGCGCGATCCAGAGTTGCCGCAATTTGGCGGAGCGAGTGTCCCGTGGTGTGTAAGTAGGCCATTTGACAGCGGTCTTCAAGGGTGAGATGTGTGTATGAGTGTCCCATGGCAACACCTTAACAAGGTGTTGCACTTCGTTTGTGAATTTAGGGAATCCAGTGTCGTTATCTTTACGGACGAAGCAAAAAATAAAGACACTGGATTCTCGATTACTAATGTCGAGAATGACAGAAAGAAGGGAACGAAAAGTGCCAACGGATAAGTGAAAACATACAGAGGACTACCGGGCCATTAGGGGTTGTCTCGGTCCGACCGTCTCATAGATGCACTGAACCCGCACGCTTCGTTGACAACGCCGATGAAAAATTGATAGATAGTCGGGTCATTCATTGCATCATGTTCATGGGGAGGATTTCGTATGGCTGCAGGAGAACAACCGGCCAAACGGCAATACGTCAACTTCATTTTTTTCAAGGTCGATCCGGCTTGGCGGAGACTCCCGCATGACGAGCGACAAGCCGGCAAGCAGGAGTTCCTACGGGCTATTGAGGAATTTACCGGCAAAGTCATTGTCGTCCCCTATTCCACGATCGGCATTCGCGGCGACTGTGATTTTTTGCTCTGGCGCATTAGCTATGACCTCGAACTCTTCCAGGAGCAAATGTCCAAGGCGTTGGCCACCGGGCTTGGAAAGTACCTGACGATCCCCTATTCCTATCTCTCGATGACGAAACGCTCGGTCTACGTGGACCATCACGTGCACGAAGGCCAGGAAAGCCGCCGGCTGAAGATTACGCCCGGGCGCAGCAAATACATTTTCATCTATCCCTTCGAGAAAACCCGTGAATGGTACCTCCTGACCAAGGCCGCCCGGCAGGGGATGATGGACGAACATATTGAAATCGGCCACAAATACCCCTCGGTGAAACTCAACACGACCTACTCCTTCGGCCTGGATGATCAGGAATTCGTGGTGGCGTTCGAAACCGACGAGCCGCAGGACTTTCTCGATCTCGTCATGCACCTTCGCGAGGCGGAAGGGAGCCGATACACGAAGAGGGACATTCCCATCTTCACCTGCGTCATGAAAAGCCTCAAGGAAGCCCTCGACACACTCGGCGGGTAACTCCGTCGAGGCCACTGCTCGCTACTCACTGCTCACCGGCCGTTCCTGATCTCGCCCGGGCAAGTTTTCTCCTGACGGCTTGGCGCCCCATGCAGCAACCGGATCAGCCCGCAACCCCCGTCCGCTCATCCTCCATTAAAGGGGCGATTCTCTCTTCCCTGATCCCGGGTCTCGGACAATGGGTTCGCGGCTATCCCCGCCACGCGGCCCGCGTCCTTGCCACCGGCGGATTGCTGGGGGGCATCACCTGGGGACTGAGCCATCTTGGGGGAGCCGGCGCGGGATTCTTTTTTGCCCTGATGATCATCGTGCCCTGGTGGTGCCTGCAAGCCTATGAAGCCTCGTTGCCCAGCCCGCCGGGTCAGCTGGAGGCCCTGAAAACGGCTTGGCGTCTGGCCCACGATATCCGGTACCTGGGCGGCTTGTTTCTCTTTACCGCGTTCACGGACCTCTACATCATTTTGGCCAACCCCGAATACAGCCTCACCCTGTTCTGTTCCAAACCCGAGGGCGTGCCCGGTCTCCTAGCCAAGGCCCAATCCCCCACCCTTCACTTGGCCATCGGCTACGGGTTCATCAAGCTTCGGCCTTGGGCGCTGCTGGTGTACATGGCCTATGCCGCGTTCGGCTTGTGCAATGCCATGGCCAATTTCGCCTGTTTCGGGTACGGACGCATTCGCACGGTGTTTTTTCTTTCGCTGGTGGCGTTTACCCTCTACGTGTTCTGGCGTCGGTCCTGTTTTCGCCCCGTCACGGCAAAATGACACATACACGCTGGTTTTGGCATGAAAAACCCCCTTCCGTCATTTCCGACGCTTGTCCCCGACTTGATCGGGGATCCAGACGCTATACTGGAATCCAGTGTCTTGTGCCTTCACCGACAGAGGAGGAATAAAAAACTCTGGATCCTCGATTGAAAATGTCGAGGATGACAGACTATAGAGTTCGCACTTTTCATCCCCTGGAGATCCAGGCGCAAGCCCTGCACGAGAGATGCTTTTGACAGCGTTTATTGTGGTGTGCTATCCCGAACGCATCGCGCTTCGTTAGGCCTATGGAAGAAACTCGTGATCAAGAAAATGACATCCTGTTCGTGTACCGTCATCCGGACGGCGCCGTCACGCTGTATTCCGATGAAGAATGGGCTCTCGAGCGAGGCATGAAACTGGAAGACCTGCACGTCGTGAAAATTCCTCGAAAGTTGTACGCCGAAGGAACGATTCAAGACGTCCGTGAATACGTTGCACAATATTTGGAAACGAAAGACGAAGCGTGACGAACATGACCACAGCCATCACTCATTCGCCGCTCACGTTTGAACTCATCGAAACCGTCATTGAGACGCTTCCCGTACAAAGCCGGATCATGGTCCGCCTGCTCCTGCTTCAGTACCTGGAACCGTCTGAAGAGGATATTCAATTTATTGTGGAGGATCAGCCGGACTCTCGTTTTATGGCCGGGGATCAACCCAAGAAAAGAACCTCGCTTGTGGCTGCGATCCATGAGGTCACCGGGCGAATCGGACAATACAGCGGGTTTCTTCGTCAAAAACGCGAACGTCCCTGGCTCCAGGTCGAATGCCTGAAAAAGCAAATAGCTCTGGCCGATTTAACCATTCTGGCGGCTGAAGGATTGCTCACTTCGAAATTTAAGGTTGACCGGACGGAGTTGAAGGAACGCAAGAAAACAGCCGTATCCGCACTCCCCAAACCGGAAATCCGGCGATTGGACCGCGCATTGGAACAAGAAGAAATCTCCGAAGACGACTTTCACCGCGAACGGCTCCTGGTCGAATATCAGACCCTGCTCCGGCGGCGGGAACGACAACGGCGACGGCTGAAAAACGCCGAGCAGGAGTACGAACTGTCGGGCCTCTCTCCCCTGCAGGATCACGAAGTCGCTCACATTTGGGGAATTCCACTGGGCAGCCTTTCCGCAAGAAAGGTCAAGGCGTTGACCCAATTCATCACGGCGCTCCAGGACAGGCTGGATCAGGAGTCGGCGTCGTCCGGCTCGCCACAAGAGTACGCGGATCTCTGGAGAGAGACGCTACGCGTTCTTTCCAAAAGACCTTCCCGGCGTTCGATTGTCACGTTCATCCCGGGCATTGAGCGTACGGAAGAAGCGTTGATTGAAAAACTCAAAACCTTCGCCGACGGCACGATACCGGAGACAGGCGAATCCGGGTTTTGGCAATTGATCACCCGCGTTCATGACAGTGAGCACAGCGGGCCCTGGCACAGCCACGCCCGGGCCATCTTTGCCCTGCAACGGTTGTTTGCCATTCAATCCGATTCTGAACCCACGCTGGATGAACTCGAAGAAGAACTCCTCAAAGCCACGAGACCAAAGTCCAAAGACGAGGCGCTCCCCGCCCACCAAGCCGATGAACAACCGGCCGAACTCAGCGAACAGGCACTCGGGGTTTTGAATGCTTTGGCCGGGGAAATCGACGACAAGCGCACCACTTAGGTATATTGTGCTATCGGGCGCATGGCGGCGTTGTGTCCTCGCTCACCCCTCGCCTATCTCGGTTGATAAGCCTCGGGCTTCGCTGCGGGACACCTTGCCCTGCATCCCGCTATCACAATAAACCTGTCCTCGACGTTCTTAATCGGGGATCAGATGGTCATGAGGCCTTCGGTTTCGTTCCCGAACAACGGAATTGTCGAAGTATCATGCCATGTGGTATATCCATCATGGAACGAAGCGTGGCGGTGTAGCTCAGTTGGTAGAGCAGCGGACTCATAAGCCGCGGGCCGGGGGTTCGAAACCCTTCACCGCCACCACTTTTCCGGCAGGGTCCTGAAAAATCCCTCCTATCTTACCGGCCTAACGTTTCAAGGGTCGTCCTCCGAAATAACGCTTATCCTTTACACATTTGCGATCGAACGAGAAGCACAACGCTACAGGTCGGCGAAAGGCAGCGCGGTCGCGCCGGGACCGAGGGGTAGGCGTATGTCGCCAGGATGCACCACGTAGCCCGGCATCGCCGCGCTTTTCATGTCCCCTTGGAACGTCTTGATGGCGCCGCCCATGGCCAGCCGTGGCGTCGCGGATAACTTCACCTCGATGGGAATCAACCCTGCACCGGTCTCGACGACAAAATCCACTTCCGTTCCTGCCATGGTCCTCCAAAAGTAGACTTGCGGGTCGATTCCCCGATGCGTCAGGGTCCTGACGATTTCGGACAGCACCGCCGTTTCCATGATGGCACCGCCCATGGGACCGGAAATCGCATGTTCGGGATCCTTGAGACCCGCCAAGTAGCAGAGCGTCCCGACGTCGGTGAAATACACTTTCGGGGTCTTGACGAGCCTCTTGCCGACATTGGCGAAATACGGGCGAAGCACGATTACCTGGTAGGTCGCTTCAAGCACGGAGAGCCAAGCCTTGATGGTGTTGACCGCGACCCCGAGGTCCCTGGCAACATCGCTGAGATTCACGAGTTGTGCGCTTCGCGCCGCCAGCACGCGGAGGAAACCCTGATACTGGGTCAGGTCTCCGATCTGCCGGATCGAGCGGACATCCCGTTCGAGATAAGTCTGAATGTAGCTGGCATGCCACAGTGACACGTCCCGGTTGGGTTGTGCCGCAAGCTCCGGGTACCCGCCTCGAAGAAAGCCCCTCCACAGTTCAGCAAAAGCATGCGACGACCATGAAGACGATGGGCGCTTGCGCTCCCAGACGAAGCCAAGCCGCGGCCGACCCTCCGCTTCACGCCTCGACAGCGGAAACAGTCGAAGCATAGCCGCGCGGCCGGCCAATGACTCAGCCACCTTCTCGGTGAGCAACAGATGCTGTGAACCGGTCAACAGATATTGCCCTTTCCTGGCGCGCTCCGCGTCAATCTTTTCCTTGATGTAGGGAAACAGATCGGGGACGTACTGCACCTCATCGAAGATGACCGGCGACGGATACAGCTCCAGGAAACCGCGCGGATCTTCCGTAGCGGCTGCACGCACGTCGGGAGGCTCCAGGGATACGTAACGATAACGACTGCCGAAGAGATGTTGCAGGAGAGTCGTCTTGCCGGATTGGCGTGGCCCGGTCAGGACCACGGCGGGAAACTCGGAGGCCGCTTTCTTGAGGACCGGTTCCAGCGAGCGACTGATATACAACGAAGACATGTCATATTTTTGCACTTTGAATGCAAATTATCAACCACAATCTGAGCTCTTGACTCGTGCTTGGCTTAGCCTTCACCGATCGCTTCGGAAAAATACGTCTCCAGAATGGTGCTTCGCTCCTGCTCCATGATCACGATTTGCCGTTGATCAAAGGTATTCGCCCAATACAGGTAATGGAGATTTCCGGCACAGCGGCCATATTCGATGTGACGCTGTCGCCCCTCCGCGTCCTCGTCGGTCTGCTGCCGCAGGACCACCCGGTCCGGAAGCTGTTGCCACACCTGCTCGGCCACGGGGAAATGGTTTTCGTACAGAGGAGCCTCTTCGGCCGGACCACTCGCTTGTTCCGGCCGGATACGCGTCAGTCCGGCCCCCTGTTGCCACTCATGTCTGACGAGTTCGACCATCAGGGATTGCTGTTCCACCATTCCGACCAGCAAACCGGAATCCGTCTCATGAATCATGAGACGGACATATCCCAATCCACCAACCGTGCGACCCGTTTCGTACCAGCCGTCCTTATCTCCGAACGTCGCAACCGCCTTATCCGAATGTGCGTTATCTTTCGGCAACCTGGCATAGACGAAATCTGCATGAGCCCCTTGGCAACGATACAGCCCCTGTTGCGGATCGTGCCGCACGTCTTCCCGTAACACCTCCGCGGGAACAGCCGGGCCTCGTGCCATCACGTATAAAGGCCCCTCCTCGACCGGCTCCCCGAGTTCCGAATACGTCAGCAGCCGCGGCTCTGCAACGGCAACGCACCCTCTGGCTTCCAGTGCCCGCTGGAACAACACGCGTCTTCCCAAGTGAACGGCCTTTTCAAAGAGGACGAACCGGCCCGGGGACTCCAGCACCTGCAACAGCAGGTCCAAACGAGGACCGATGCCCGTCCGCTCTTCCAACTCGCGTTGTTGCCGGGCATCCCGGTCGCGTTCAAAGGTCGTCCAACTCCGGCTCGGAAGCCCCGGATCGGATTCCGATTGAAACAGGGCTTGCGTGGACACGATGGTATCGAATGTTCCGGGGATCTCGTGTTGAGGAATGTCGCAATGACGGAAGCTGACGTTATCGAGATGACGTGATTGAGCGAACTGTCGCGCCACTTCAATCGATTGCAGGGACCGGTCGATGCCCAGGAACGTCACATTCGGAAAACAGGCCGCGTACCAGGTTGTGAGAATCCCGACCCCGCACCCGACGTCCAACACGCGCAGGGCCCCCTCCAGCACGTTCACGATCGCCGGGCCGAGTTCGTGGTAGTAGCCGTATCGCTGGCTGTATAAAACGGGAAGCACGTCGGGAGACGCCGCCAGATCATAAAAGGCTTGATCCGCGCCTCCTCCGTCGTGCCGGGTTTGAGCCGTTTGCTGGAGCAGCCGAAGCCGCTCTCCGGATAAGGATTGCCGTTGCCAGGCATAATAGGCATCTTCATCAGGAAACCTGCGAAGTCCCCATTGGGCAAGATGCCGGGCAATGTCCAATTCGGCCATGGGAGGAAACCGGACCGTGCGCCATGAGAACGCAACGGGAGGCTTTTAAGAGTGCGCTGATATTCTCGTTTCCTCCCCTTTGTAAGGGGAGGTTAGGTGGGGTAGAGCCAACAGCCGATGGAGGATAGAATTTCGTCGTCCTCTCTACAGACTCTACCTCCCCTTTGCCCCTCCTTACAAAGGAGGGGAAGAAAAAAACGGGCCCCGACATTTGCAACCGGGACTTCTTAATCGTGGAGCAGGGGCTTCCTAGAATTTGGAGGACAGCATCATCGCATCCTGATACGCCTGGGGAACAGGATGGGGTTGTCGTAATTGACCGTTCCCGAACCCGACGTGTTTTTCAGTGGTCAGGGATCGAAGCGTCAACGGCCCTCTCACGTGGAAATGAGACGTATTGATTCCCAGTTCCTCACCCAAATCCATTTGCGGCCCTGAATGCAGGCGGGTCGAGGCATTCACCAACACCGAACCGGAATCCACTTCCCGGACGAAGCGCATCGCGGTTTCATAACGACGGGTCACAATGGTATCGGTATGTCCCGGTCCGTAGGCCGCAATGTGGGTAAGACCTTCGTCGAGATTATTGACGATCTTGATGCCCAGCTCCGGCGATTGCCTTTTGTGTTCCCAATCCTCGTCCGTGGCCGCTCGAATCCCCTTATGCCCGGTCATGGCCATGATGCCCATCATGGAGACGGTTTTCGGACAGCCGATGAGATCCACGGTAAATTCACTGAGCAACCGCCGGAGCAGGCCGGGCAGTAACTGCCGTGCGATGGCCTGATGGACCAACAGCGTATCCGCGGCATTGGTGGCAACCGGATCCTGGATCTTGGAATTCACCACGATCCCTTGAGCCAACGGCACGTCCGCGTCTTTATCCACGTAGACGTGGCACAAGCCTCCGTCATACCCCAGGACCGGGACGCGTGACTGCTCCATCACGGCTTTGCGCAAGCTCGCTTTCCCCCTTGGAACGACGCCGTGCACCACGTTGCGCAACCGGGCCAGTTCAAGCACGCCCTCACGGTCGGGGCGATCCACAAACGTGAGCGCCCCTTGGGGAACACCGTGTTGTTCCGCCGCCTCGCGCAAGACCCTGGCGACCGTGGAATTCGTCCAAAACCATTCTTTTCCCCCACGCACCACGCACACGTTTCCCGAGCGGAGACACATCGCCATCGATTCGGCCACCACGGACGGGCCATATTCGGAAATGACGGCGATCACCCCGATCGGGACACGAACCCGATGCACGTGCAGGCCGTCTTGCGTCAACCATCCCTGCGACACTTCCCCCGTGGGATCCGGTTCCTCTGCAATCTTACGGATAAAGGCGACCATATCGAGAAGGGTGTTTTCCGTCATGGAAATCTGTTCTCTCGCTTTCCGATACTCATCCGGTCCCCACTCCTTGGGAATGGCATCGAGATCCCGTTTGTTGGCCGTCAACACGTCTTCCATGCTCGTTTCCAACCGTTCCGCCATGGCCTCGAGCGCCACGGCGCGCTCTTGGCCCGTCATCAACGCCAAGGCACGGGTTGCGGCATTGGCTTGTTTGGCAAGACCTTGAAGATGCAGCTTGATAGGAACTTCAACCATTCTTTAACCCTCAACTCAAAAGTTTGTCTATACCCCGGTTCACACTCTCTACCCCACCTAGCCTCCCCTTACAAAGGGGAGGAAACTATAGGCGTTCCCTCCTGCTTCCCCTCCTTTGCAAGGACGGGAACTTTTTCCGAAGAGGGAAAAGTTGGGAGGTAGAGGAGTAGAAAATCACTTTACCGACAATCGGGAATCGCCGTCAAAACGTCAACCTCCCCTAATGATTGCGCTCGTGCCTCCATCGTTGTACTCTTTTGCAGGCAGGCATGGCAATTGACCTTGCAATAAAAACAAGGGTTGTGTTAAATCTTGTTGGTTTGAGCAGACAGATTCGCCACGCGCCACGTGGTGCACGCTCACCGGAGCACCGTTTGAATTGATGGCGTTATTTTCTAATATCCCTACTTGAATGGAGGCGAAAAACCCCAACATGGTATCCATCAAAGACATGTTAGAGGCAGGCGTACATTTTGGGCATCAAACCAACCGCTGGAATCCCAAAATGAAGCCGTATCTCTTCGGAGAAAGAAACGGCATTTATCTTATTGATTTACAACAAACCGCCAAATTCTTTTTCGACGCCTATAATTTTGTCCGTGATACCGTTGCGGCCGGGGAATCGGTCCTCTTCGTGGGCACCAAGCGCCAAGCCGTCGACATTGTTGAACAGGAAGCCCAGCGCTGTGGCATGTACTACGTCACCCAACGCTGGTTGGGGGGCATGCTCACCAACTTCGAAACGATCAAAAAGAGTATCAACCAACTCAAGAAACTCGAGGCCGCGCAAACCGATGGAACCCATGAACGGCTGAAGAAAAAAGAAGTGTTGCTGATGGAAAAAGAGCGGGGCAAACTGGAAAAATATCTGAGCGGCATCAAGACGATGGAAGGGTTACCCGGGTGCATCTACGTACTCGATACGCGCATTCAACACATTACCGTCAAGGAAGCCAACCGGTTGGGCATTCCCGTCGTCGCCATTGTGGATACCAATTGCGATCCCACCCGAATTGATTTTCCAATCCCCGGAAATGACGATGCCATTCGTTCCTTGAAACTCTTTACCGCCCGGATTGCCGATGCCTGCCTGGAAGGCCTGGACCTTCGAGACAAGCAGGACGATTCGGCCGGCGGAGAAGAAGACACCCTCATGACCGACTTGATCTCCGCCCGTTCAACCGAAAGTCAGGTGGAAAGCGTTCAAGTGCCTTCCTCATAGAACGTCCCGGCACGTCATCAGCCATATTTTTTCATTCTAGCCACAAATAAGGGAGAAGGATACACGATGTCCAGCATGGGTACCTTGGTGAAAGAACTACGCGGTAAAACAGGAGCCGGAATCCTCGATTGTCAAAATGCACTGAAAGAAACCGATTCGGATATTGAGAAAGCCATCGATCTCCTTCGTCAACGCGGTCTGGCCGCGGCTCAAAAGAAAGCCGGGCGGGAAACCAAGGAAGGCGTCGTCTCGTCCTACATCCACGCCGGGAGCAAAATCGGCGTTCTTGTCGAAATCAATTGTGAAACGGACTTCGTCGCCCGCAATGAAGAATTTCAGGAACTGGTCAAAGACGTCGCCCTGCAAATTGCCGCGGCCAATCCGTCCTACGTCAAACGCGAGCAAGTCCCCCCCGAGCAGGTCGAGCGGGAAAAGGCGATTTACCTGGCACAGGCCAAAGAACTCGGGAAACCCGCCGCCGCCATTGAAAAAATCGTGCAAGGCAAATTGGAAAAATTCTACCAGGAGAATTGCCTCCTGGAGCAAAGTTTCATCAAAGATCCCAACGTCACGATCACTGAAATCCTGACGCAAAAAATTGCCAAGCTTGGCGAAAACATGACCATTGCCCGGTTCACACGATACCAATTAGGCCAGGACTGACGCCTGTGCAGTACCGCCGCATTCTCCTCAAGATCAGTGGGGAAATGCTTGCAGGGGACCAAACCTACGGCATTAACCCCGATATCCTCACGACGCTCGCCGGTGAGGTGGGCGAGGTCGTGAACATGGACGTCGAGGTCGCCCTGGTGATCGGCGGCGGAAACATTTTTCGCGGCATTGCCGCCAGCGCGGACGGGATGGAACGCACGGCAGCCGACTACATGGGCATGCTCGCCACCGTGCTGAACGGCCTCGCGTTACAAAACGCGCTGGAAAAGGCCGGGGTTTCCACGCGCGTGTTGTCGGCCATTGAAATGCGGCAATTGGCCGAGAGCTACATCCGGCGGCGGGCCATCCGGCACCTTGAAAAAAAACGGGTCGTGATTTTTGCCGCCGGCACCGGGAACCCCTATTTTACGACGGACACGGCCGCGGCTCTGCGAGCGATGGAAATCAAAGCCGACGTCATCCTGAAAGGGACCAAAGTCAACGGCATTTATGATGCCGATCCGCTGGATCACCCGTCGGCAACAATGTTCGATGAGCTGCCGTTTCTTTCCGTCCTCAACAAGAGCTTGAAGGTCATGGATGCCACGGCCATTACGCTGTGCATGGACAACAACCTCCCCTTGATCGTCTTCAATCTCACCGAACGGGGCAACTTGAAACGCGTGGTCATGGGAGAGAAAATCGGGACCCTCGTCAAACAGGACGCGGTCCTCCAATAACCGGGATTCATCATGCCGTCTCAGAAGACGATTGACGCGCTCTCACAAAAGATGGACGGAGCCCTCGATCACCTCAAAAAAGAACTCGGCTCGATCAGGGGCAGCCGGGCGTCCCTGTCGCTCTTCGATCATATCAAAGTTGATTACTACGGGACGCCGACCGCCTTGCAACAGGTGGGAAGCCTCTCGATGCCGGACAGCCGCTTGATCATGATCCAGCCGTGGGACCCCACAAGCATTAAAGACATTGAAAAGTCCATTCTTTCCTCGGATCTCGGCTTGAATCCGTCCAACGACGGGAAGGTGATACGCATTCCGATTCCCGCCTTGAGCGAAGAACGTCGGAAGGAATTCGTGAAAGTCTGTCGGAAATACGGGGAAGAGACGAAAATCCACATTCGGGGCATTCGCCGGGAGGGGAATGATGAACTCAAGCGCCTCCAAAAAGACGCAACGATTACCGAAGACGACTTGCGACGCGGCGAGGCCACCATTCAAAAAATCGTGGACGGCAAAATCAAGCTGGTCGATGAACTGCTCAAGAAAAAGGAGGAAGAAATCCTGGAGATTTAATGCCCACTTCTTCCGCGCTATCCCCGACTCTGGCGATCATTGATCTTAACGCCCTCGCTCACAATCTTCGTGAACTTCGTCGCGTTCTCGCACCACGCGTCGACATTCTTGCGGTGATCAAGGCAAACGGCTATGGCCATGGGTACAAGGCCGTGGCCGAAGCCCTGTCGCAACTCGGCGTTCGACGGTTCGGCGTGGCCTCGGTACACGAGGGCGTGCTCCTGCGGGAAGCCGGAAGACTCGAAGACGTTATCGTGATGGGAGGCATGTTACCCGGGCAAGTCAAAGATCTCGTGCATGCCAACCTGATTCCCACGCTCTCCGATGCCGATACCATGCATGCCCTGAGCCGGGAAGTTTCGCAACACGATCGCCCCTACCCCATTCACGTCAAAGTGGACACCGGCATGAGACGTTTGGGATTCACCACCAGGGAAGTGCTCCCTCTCTTGCAATCTCCGGCGTTTTCCCATCTTCTCTCGTGTCAGGGGCTCATGACTCATCTGGCCGATGCCGATAACCCGGACCCGGCGTTTACTCTTCTCCAACTTGACCGATTTCACGAAACCGTTTCGAGCCTGCCGGCCAATGGGCCGCGGCCCTGGCGGCACGCTGCCAACACCGCGGCGATACTCTGGCACCCTCGGGCGCACTTGGATATGGTTCGTCCCGGACTGCTGTTATACGGGTACACGCCTGCGCAGGACAGGGATGTCCCTGTTTCCCTTCAGCCGGTCCTGTCCCTGACGACCAAAGTCGTGCACCTGAAAACGGCCGGAAAAGGAGAACCCGTGAGTTACGGTGACCTCTATCGGACGAGGCGGGACTCCCGGTTGGCGATCCTTCCCATCGGCTATGCCCACGGGTATAATCGCCGGCTTTCCAACACGGGAGAGGTGATCATTCACGACCGGCGCTTCCCGATTGTCGGGCGAATCTGTATGGATATGACCGTCGTCGACGTCACCGACGACCCCACGATCAAACAGGGCGACGACGTTATTTTGATGGGCAGATCGGCGACCCAGGCGATCACGGCCTACGACCTGGCGAACTGGCAGGACTCGATTCCCTATGAGGTGCTCTGCAATCTCGGGCCCAACGTGCCTCGCGAGTATGAACCCCTGACGGACCTTCGTGAAGAATCAGGAACTCATTGACCATATTCCCGTAATTATGGGAATATGGGATCATGAAAACCACTATTGAACTACCTGACGCCACGTTTCGGCAGGCCAAAGCCTTGGCTGCCGGCCGCGGCATGACATTGAAGCGTTTCTTTACCGAAGCGCTTGAGGAACAGTTCCGCCGTTGCTCCGGCAACACCGAAGCACCCTGGATGGCCGGGTTCGGCGCTCTCTCTGACCTCTCGGACGAAAACCGCCGAGTTCTTACCGTTATCGAGCAGGAATTCGAGACCCTCTCCCCCGAAGACATCACATGATCCTCGGTACCAATGCCTTATCCGCGTGGGTGGAAGGGCTTACGACGGTGGAGGCCGCTTTTCGATCCGCCGACCGGCTCGTCGTGCCGAGCGTGGTTCTCGGTGAGTATTATTTCGGCATTCGCCAATCGCGGCATCGCAGCCGCTACGAGGACTGGTTGCGCCGCTATTTGCCGTTGGCTGAAATCGCCGCCGTGACTTCGGCCACGGCAGATGCCTATGCCGACATCCGCCTGGAATTGAAACGGCTGGGCCATCCCATCGCGCCGAATGACGCCTGGATCGCGGCGCTGGCCCGCCAGCACGCGCTCCCGGTGTTGAGCAACGATACGCATTTCGACGTGGTCGACGGCGTCCGGCGTATCGCGTTCTGACCTTTTTACGTCTTCAGTTTCTTCTTCAGCCGTTTCTCCACACTGGCCACTTTTCCGCTGAGGCGTCCCGTGTGACCTTTCCGGTAATCAACCTTGATCGTACAGGAGATGCGGCCGCAATCCTTCGTCATCCGTTCATAACATTGCCGCACCACGTCAAATACGTCATCCCATTCTCCTTCGAGCACCGTCCCCATGGGATTCAATCGATACTCGACTCCGCTCTTGTCGATAATCTGCAAAGAACGGGAGACGTATTTCCCGACGCTTTCGCCTTTTCCCAGGGGAGACATGCTGAATTCCAATAAGACCATACCGCACCATCCTCGTTACGAATCAGAAGAGGCTTTCTGCTCAATCCAGGCAGCGGGGTACTCGACGGTCCCGGTCAACCGGAAGCCTTCGACCGCCGCTTTCAACCGCGCTCGTCTTTTTTCCATGCTCGGTTCACTGGTCTGGACGTCCTGGCGCAAGGCGCCCAGCCACTCCAAAAACTGCTCAAATTCCTCATCGAAGATCTCTTCGCCGTTCCGGCGCAAGGTGCCGGCAAGCGCGGGGGACGCACCGCCCGTACTGATCGCCATGCGGAGGGCCCCTCGCCGGACCAGGGCGGGCATCATGAAATTCGACAATTCCGGCTGATCGATCGACCACACCAGAAACCGTTCATCTTCCGATAAGGCACGCAACGATTTTGCAAGATCCGTGTCATCCGGCAGCGTATTGAGGACGACAAAGGCTCCCTGGGTATCCGTCGAACGGAACCGTCGTCCCCGATGCAGGACTTTTCCGGCAGCCGTGAGCTTCCGCAAAGGCCCGTTCAAAGTGGGATTCACCACGGTGACTTTGGCCCCCACGTCCAACAACAGGGCGGTCTTGTGTGCCGCTTCGTCCTCGCCGCCGATCACCACGCACAAACGGCCATACAGATCCAACGAAATTTGAAAACCGGCATTATTCATCAGAGTCCAGTTCCATGTGCCAGTAGAGGTAATCCCGCCAACTCTCCGGAGCATTCCGGATACCGATCATGATGGTGAGGGTGGGATTCCATCTCGGCTTTTGTGGTTTCTTCTTCAGGCGCATGTGCGCTTCGTCCGGGGTGCGCCCGCTCTTCTTATTGTTACAGCGCCAACACGCCGTCACGATGTTTTCCCAGGTTTTTGTCCCGCCCTTGGCAATCGGCACCACGTGGTCGAACGTGAGTTCTTCGGTACGGAACCGTTTACAACAATACTGGCACGAATATTTATCGCGGGTAAAAATATTGATCCGGGAAAACTTGACGGCCCGGTGATTGGACTTGAGCTTGACGACTTTCAGCAGCCGCATCACTGAGGGCAGTTTGAACGTGATCGAGACCCCTCGAATGTCCCGTTCATAGAATTCAAGGACCTCGACTTTCCCCTGGCAAAGCAGGGTCACGGCCTTTTGCCATTGCACGACCCGCAAGGGTTCATATGTGGCATTCAACAAGAGCGTCATAGGCTGCCCCGGAGTTTGAACGCTTGTATAGCATCAGGAACGATACCGAAGCAACAACGTCCACGGTTCATGGCTTGCAGCAGAACGAATGGCCTTGGTAAGGTTCACGGTCTTTCATGAAAATTGACGATGATGAAATATCGCGACGTTGCCAAACTGGAAGACCTCGAACCCGGAACGTGCCTGTCGGTTGAAGTCGACGACGGTCACGGCGTGGCCTTATTTAACGTGGACGGGGAAATTCTGGCCCTGGATAATACGTGCCCTCACGCGGGAGGCCCGCTCGGAGAAGGGACGCTGGAGGGAGAAGTCGTCGAATGTCCGTGGCACGGCTGGGAATTCAACGTGCGCACGGGACAATGCATCGAGAATCCCACGCCGGCGTGGGCTGTGCCCTGTTTTCAGACTCGCGTGGAAAACGGCATCATCCAGGTCGCGTTTCCGACTGAGACTCCATAAGTCTCCCTGATATCTGGTCCTGATGCGGCAACGGCGGCAACTCATGAAACGGCATGAAGTGAATCGCGGCCAGAGAAATCACCCTGACGGTTTTATCCTTTAACGTGACCCGCCAGGCAAACTCCCGTTCAATCCATTCATTAAACCCTTTCTCACGCACCAACATCCTGACCGCATAGACACCGGGACGTTCTTTGCCCACCTGCCACTCGCCTTGATGCAGCGGCGTTCCCTGCGCACTCAACTCTTCGACGTACTGATTGATCGCATCCTCCAACGTGGGGGCATTTCTGGCAGGATGGGAACGCACCAACTCCAAGGCTTCATGCGCCTCGGGATCGTCCGGCACGTCGGGCGTGCCTCCCTGGGGACGGGAAAACATAAAACCCACGACGATCAACACGACAAGAATACCGAACCCGAACACGCTTCGAACGTTCATGGTTGCGCCTTCACCACGTGCTGCAATTGTTTCACCAACCGGGAGTTGTCGTTTGACGTTCTCACGGCAAACCGAAGCATGCGTTCATGGAGCCCCGGATAGTTTGAGCAGTCCATGACAAGGAAGCCGCGTTCCATCAACGCCGCCTGTACCTGCCGGCTCGTCAGCGATCCCGGCAACTCGACGAGAAAATAGTTTGCTGATGAAGGATATACCCGAAACCCCTGAATCCGCTCAAGCGCCCGTCTGAAGACCGGACGCTCCTTTTCAAGAAACCGCAACGTCCTTTGTTGGTAACGAGTGTCCTGCAAACAGGCCAGGGCGGCCTCCTGGGCCACTGTGTTGACGGACCAGGGTGGCAGCCGGTTCCTGATGGCCTGAAGCCGCTTTTCCGTCCCGACGGCGTACCCGATCCGAAGACCCGGAATCCCGTAAAACTTGGTGAAACTTCTCAACACCAGCAACGAATCATCGGAAACGGCCCGGCGGATGACGGACTTCTCCTCGCAGAACTCCACGAACGTCTCATCGACGATCACGCATCCTTGTTGCCGCTTGACGGCATCCAACAGACGATAGACGCCGTTCCGTGAAACGCCCTGCCCGGTCGGGCTGTTCGGATTACACAGAAACACGGCATCAATCGGCAGCCGCCGCTTGCCGGAACGAAAGGAAGGTGGTGATGTCACCCTTTCCAACACGACGTCGAGGGGCGGACGAAACTGATCTTCCAAACGTGCCAGCACGGACGTCACGCGGGCATTCGACAACCTCAACGCCCGTTCATATTCGGAAAAGGTCGGCCCAACGATCAACCCGCGTTTGATATTCACGGCGGCGGGAATCGCGTATATCAGCTCCACCGTTCCATTCCCCAGCAACACGTTGCCGGGTGCAATGCGATGGCGTCCGGCAATGGCTTCGACTAATGCCAGACCGTCGGGGTCAGGATAATGTTGAATCCTGCCGACGGCGGTTTGCAGGACACGTTGCGCGGCAAGAGGAACGCCCAAGGGATTGATGCTGGCGCTGAAATCGCAAAATTCCGACGGGTCCCGGGAGGTGACCCGGGCGGCGTGATACACGTTCCCACCGTGGTTCAAATACCGTTCCACAACGTCGCAAAGGCCACACCGAGCACGATGGCCAATCCAAATGAGGTCCACATCAACTCAACGGCCAAAGGAACGTGTCGAGGATGCGGGACATTCGCCGGATCACCCAATTGGGGGCGTTCGACGTGAATGCCGTTGTAGACACTCGGCCCGCCCAACAAAATCCCCAACGCACCGGCCATGGCCGCCTCGGGATGCCCGCTGTTGGGACTGGCATGTTTGGCGCAATCCCGTCGATAAATGCTCCACGCATTGGCGACGGTGGCATGGCGGAAGTGCGACGACAGGACCAGCAAGCCCGCGCTCAATCGCGCCGGAATGACATTGGCGAGATCATCGAGTTTGGCCGATGCCCATCCAATGTCGCGATACGATGCGTCACGATAGCCGATCATCGAATCCAGGGTATTGAGGGCTTTATAGGCCAGCGCCAACGGCGGACCTCCAATGGCCAGATAGAACAACGGCGCAATGACGCCATCCGACGTATTCTCGGCCACGCTCTCGATGGCGGCTCCGGCTATCTCGGTTTCCGTCAACCGGCCGGTATCCCGTCCGACCATGAGCGACACGGCCTGACGGGCCTCCTGCAAGGACCCGGCGTGCAGACGGCGATGGACTTCCCACGCATGATCCGCCAGATCCTTCGCCGCCAACGTCGTGTAGCCCAGCACAATCCACAGAAGATGGCCAAGCCACGGATGGACCAGAAAGGCAAGTCTCAACGAACCCCATGCCGCCAGGAAGCTGAGCCCCGGGACGAACACGGCAAGGAGGAGGCCGGCAATACGCCGGCTCGTCGCGGAAATGAACCATGTCCTGATCAGCAGTTCGCACCGGCGAATAAGCGCACCCATCAACCTCACCGGATGCGGCATCCACCGGGGATCTCCCAGTAACCCGTCCAGGGCGCAAACGGCCAAGAGATTGACGGCGATCATGGTTTCAGGACCGGTCAATCAGCAGACTGAAGGTCAGAGGTTTCATGAACGAGAGCCTTCAAGCAGGACGGGCACAAACAATCCGCAAACCGTTCGGCAATGACCGCGTATTGGGCGTCGGAAACCGTCACCTCGCCGCACCAGCACCCGTAGAGCCCGCACGTGAACGCACAGCCGCATCGTCCGCACGTTTTCCGGAGATGGCGTTTCACGGATCAGAACACCACCAGCATCAGGATCAACGGAGCGGCAAACAGAAACAGGATTTCCGTGATTTCATTGATCGCACCCAGCACGTCCCCCGTCATCCCGCCGAACACACGGGAACACACATAAACCATCCCGCGTGCCGTGACTGCGCCGAGACCCAGGAGCAACCCACCTGCCTGCCACCCCAGGATTGCCCAGACAAACACTCCGGCCCAGACGGTCGCCCACAGCACGTCCCGCAAACGGATGTCGTTCAAAAAGCCGGAGGCAAGACCCCCACCAGCCCGGGCATGCGAACTGCCGAACGTACTGACCACCATGGCCCATTTCCCGATCACCGGCATGCATAACAACAGACCCGTTCGCTCGGGAGAAGGCAAATGCAGGATGCCTGCAAATCGCAACCCCAGCACCAGGATCAAGCCGGTCGCGCCCAAGGCGCCGATGCTCCCGTCTTTCATGACCGCCAACCGCTCCGCCGGACTGCCACGTTTCCCCAACCCGTCGATGGTATCGGCCAATCCGTCCTGATGTAACCCTCCGGTCAGCACCACCAGGACACACAGGACCAACAGCGCCGTCACGTCCGGCGTCAGGACCATGCCGAATACGGCATCACCGGCACACAGGATTCCCCCGATGACCAGCCCCACCGCAGGGTACCATTGCATGGAGGACGCGAGTTCTCGAGAGGCAGGCGGAAGCTCCGACGATTTGCCGAGCGGAATGATCGTGAGAAAATGCCACGCCAACAGGGATGATCTGATCATGAACGTCCAGGCTCCGGACTCATGTTTGAGGCAGCGAACCGGAAACTTGCGCTTCCTCAAACGTGGCCATTTCACGATAGACTTTCAAGGCAGCGTGAATGAGCGTCACGGCCAAACAGGCGCCGGTCCCCTCGCCGAGCCGCATCCGCAAATCCAGCAACGGATCAAGCCCCAGATGATCGAGTACGATCCGGTGGCCGGGTTCTTGGGACAGGTGCGACGCGATGAGATACTCCCGGCACCGGGGTTCCAGCGCCACGGCGAGCAGCGCACTCGCTCCGGTAATAAAGCCATCCAGCACCACCGGCACGCGACGGATCGCCGCCCCGAGCATCAGACCGGCCATCCCGCCGATTTCGAATCCCCCAACTTTCGTCAAAATTTCAATGGCGTCGGAGGAAGACGGGTGATGCAACGCAAGAGCCTGCTCAATAACGGCAATTTTACGCTTCAGCGCTTGATCATCGACGCCGGTTCCCCGGCCGGTGACCGCTTCCACGCTTTGCCCGGTCAACACCGACACGATGGCGGCACTTGCCGTTGTATTGCCGATACCCATTTCCCCGACGGCAATGAGATTTTTCCCGTCCGCACATGCGGCAGTTGCCAAATCCCTGCCAACCTGAATCGACTGCAACGCCTGCTCACGGGACATCGCCGGTTCACGAAGGAAATTGTTGGTGCCAAAGGCAATCTTGCGATCCAGGAGGCCGGCATAGCCCCCGAGATCGCCAGCCACTCCCATGTCCACCAAACGCAGGGATGCGCCGGCATGACGAGCCAGGACGTTCACGGCGGCGCCACCATGGACGAAATTCTTCACCATTTGCCCTGTCACGGATTGCGGATACGCGCTCACCCCCTCAGCCGTGACGCCGTGGTCAGCCGCCAGCGTATACACAACGGGATCGAGACGTGGAGCGGAGGCACTTCCGGTCATCGCCAGATAGTGCGCGGCAACGTCCTCGAGTCGTCCCAGACTCCCCACGGGTTTGGTGAGCGAATCGAGCCGGGCTTGCGCCTGAAGTCGAACGTCCTCGTCTGGAAGTTTCAATTCCGGAAGGATCAGATCTCTGCCATCTTCGCTCATCTGCCAACGGACCCGTTATTTTAATTGCATGGGAAGACCGCTCACGGACAAATAGACGGCATCGGACGCCGCGGCCACGCGTTGATTCATCGCTCCCGCAAGGTCTCGAAATTGTCGCGTCACGGCGTCACCCGGAACGATGCCCAGGCCCACTTCATTACTCACTAACACCACCGAACCGGGAACCGTTCGAGCCGATTGCATCAGTTCATCAATGGAGGAGAGAACTTTGGACTCCTGAATCCCGCTACCAAGAAGATTTGCCAACCACAAGGTCAGGCAATCGATCACGACCGTCTTATACAGGACTCCTTTGCTCTTGAGCCATCCGCTCACGTCAATGGGAATTTCCTGAGTTTCCCAGGTCGGGTCGCGATCCTCTCGATGTTGTCGGATACGGGCGGCCATCTCCTCATCACCGGGTTCGGCGGTCGCCACAAAGGCTCTGGGCAAGGCATTCCCCGCCAAGGTCAATGCCAGGCGGCTTTTCCCGGAACGCGCCCCTCCAAGAACGAAACACAGATGAGAAGAACCGTTACCGGCATTCATGGGAAACGACGCACGCTGGAGGACAAACGGGAGTCGGACACGAAACGTTGACAACGCATCTCAGGTTTCGCGTTCCCATAAATACTCCGGTTCTCCCTGTGTTTTCGCGGTCCAGCGAGCCAGCACGAACAGGGCGTCACTCAACCGGTTCAAGAACCGCACAAGCTCAGGAGGAACGTTTTCCTCACGAGACAAGCTCACACAGAGACGTTCGGCCCGACGGCAAACGGTTCTGGTCTGGTGCAAGAAACCGGATACTTTTCCGCCTCCCGGCAGGATAAATTCTTTCAACGGCTCCAGATCTTCCTGGCAGGCATCAATAAGACGTTCCAACCGGGCCACGTGATCGGCCGTGACCGTCGGCATGTTCTTGAAGGTCTCTCCCGGAGCCGTGGCCAGGATCCCGCCGACGTCGAACAACTTGTTTTGAATCCATCGCAGGTGCTCTTCGAGTTTTTTCCCGGTTTTCACCGACTTCGGCTGTTCCGCATTCAATGCCCTGGCAATACCGATAACCGAATTGAGTTCATCGACCGTGCCATAGGCTTCGACGCGCAAAGAGTCCTTCCACACTTCCTGCCCGCCGGCAAGACGGGTTTTCCCGGCGTCGCCCGACTTGGTATAGACTTTACTGATCCGCATGGAACACCGTTTTCATTTCCTGGACGTGCGGGTTGAAACGTCCATTCGTATCGTGCCTGCCGTGGGAGAATATCATACTACTGCATACTTGACCCAAACGGGAGATCAAAATTCGCTCGGATTCCGCCGAAGACTGAACGTCCGGGCGTACCGAAAAACAATATTTCCTCATACTCTTCATCAAAGAGATTGTCCACACGGACATAGGCTTGGAATTGCTTTGAGATGTCATAGTTCACGGCCAAATTGACTACTTCAAACGAGTCGACGCGCTGGGTATTTTCCCTGTCATTGAATTGTGCCCCCACTATACGAAAATCAAGGGTCATGTTCAGGGAATCCACGGGTTGATAATACAGGCTCAGACTGGCTTGATCGACCGGCCATCGACGCAATCGCGTACTGTTCATGAGATCACGGGTCAGGGTCATGGTGTATTGCCCTTTCAGTTCCAACCGCTTCATCCACGGTTGTTCCTGAATCATGACAACATTCACCGAGCCCTCCCAACCCTGCGATTTAGCCGAAGCGACGTTGATGGGACAATAATTGGCCCCAAACGGGCCCGTCCCACAAACCGGTGCACTCTGGATGGTCTGAATGAGATCACGATACCGATTCCAGAAATAGCCGCCGCTGATGGTCACTCTGCCGGCAAGCAACGTCTGATCGACGCCCACGTCGAAACTTTGACTTTGTTCCGGATCCAAATCGGGATTGCCGAAATCCGGCCAAAACAATTCATTAATCGTTGGAGCCCGGAATCCCGTGGCATAACTGCCGCGCAATTTCGTGTTCGTCTCCTTGACCAGATAGCCACCGGTTACACGATACGTCGTCGCAGAGCCGAAAACATTATACTCGTCATGCCTCACCCCCGCAGTGGCAAAGAATCGATCAAACAGGTTGAGTTGCATTTGGCCGAACCACCCATGAGAGGAGACGATCTTCTCCGACAGGCCGGTATCGTTCTCTCCCAGTTGCTCGCGGAATTGATAGCCCGCGGTCAGCGTGACGTATTGATTGAAGCGAAAGTCGTGTTGGCTTTCAATCCGGTTCGCCGACACGCGCGTTTCGTTGGGGCCGCCAAAGGGAACCCTCGTCATTCCGGTCGACAGATTGCGCTGTAACGTGCCAGGCTCGAACAAACCTGAGTCCTGGGAACGAGAAAGCGTCAAGGCGTGAGTCCACCAATCCGTCAAGGGTTGTTGATGCCTTCCGCTGAAGATGAATCGCTCGCTGTCATTTCTGGCCCCGATCACGTCAGAGGGACCGAAACTATTGTCGATATTGATCGAGGCCTTCCACCAACGGAAATTGAAGTCGAGCCGGCCGTCGCGAGGTAGGGCCACGCCGACTCGGGAAGAAGCCTGCCAATTCCGATAGGCATCGCGTTCGGTGGCCCCTCTTCGATCATTGATCTGCGAGATGCCGGTCGTATCCCACCGGGAGAGGGCGAGGGAAACATCAACCGGCCCCTTGCTGCCGGAAATATGTCCGCCTTCCCGCAACGTATTGAACGATCCGTATTCGAGAAACCCACCGGCCTTCAGAGGACCACGTCCCCGTTTCGTCGTGATATTGATGACGCCGGCCATGGCATCCGCACCCCACAGTGTGCTCTGCGCACCGCGGACGATTTCAATTTTTTCGATATTGTCGACGGTGAGATGGGCGAAATTAAACTGACCCAGCGTGGCGCTGTTCACAATCGCGCCATCGATCAAAACCAGGGTCTGACTGCTCGTCCCACCTCGAATCCGTACGTTCGTAATGCCCCCCGGACCGCCGTTTTGCAACACGGCCGTGCCTTGCGTCAGACGAAGGACCTCCACCAGCGTCTTGACCTGACGGCGATCGAGATCTTCTTCGGTCAGGACCTCGACGGCACTCGTCACCTGGCGAAGGGGAACCGGTGTCTTCGTGGCGCTCACGACCACGGTGTCCAGGGTCTGGACGTCCGAAGTCGTGGTGTCTGATTCACCAAAAGAGAACGCGGGGGTAAAAAGCACGTGGAGAAGAAGATAAAAGAAAACAAACCGATGAAACATACGTTACCTCCCTTTGGCTCGAAGGGTGGGTCCAGAGGTCAACGACAGTTGGGTCTCCTGACTCGCGGATCATCACTACCCTGCACCTTCCCATGAACGTTCCGTTCACAGTGGTCTTTTGCAGATCATTCCCCGCTTACAGTGGCGGCACCGTGATGGGTTTGCACCATCTTCCCCGTCGCTGTCGTTGTGCTTTCCTTAGGGACGCCTCCTGAATGATTGAATGTGAAATACGTGCGATGAACGTTTCAAGGCCGTCACCACGTCGGCCATTGGATTCGCTGTTGTCCCGTTCCGTTCAAACCGGCAGGGTGACCCTCGGCATACCGGATTGCGGATGTCGATCGACGAGAACGGGGCAGTCGTAGACCCGTTCCAGAGATTCACCGGCAATGACTTCCTCCGGTGAGCCCACGGCCGCAATTTCTCCTTCCCGCAACAGCAACAACCGGTCGCAATATTGACTGGCCAAGTTCAGATCATGGGACACCAGCACGACGGTCAACCCGCGTTCTTGATTCAGACGACGAATGATTCGCGCAATCTCCAATTGGTGATGGAGGTCCAGAAAGGCCGTCGGCTCATCCAACAGCAGGACTTCCGGCTCCTGGGCCAAGGCCCGGGCAATCACGGCTCGCTGTCGCTCCCCACCGGAAACGTTGGTAATCAGCCGCCCCCCCAGGTGGGCAACGCCAAGATCGCTCATCGCTTGCATGGCCACGGCACGATCCTCCGAGCTTTCCCAACCAGGACCCCACGTTCGATTGTGGTGGGGATACCGTCCCATCAACACCATTTCACTGATCGTAAAAGGAAACGCCTGCTGGGTTTCCTGTGGGACGAAGGCCACGCGGCGGGCAATCTCGGCTTGCGCAACGGCATCGTGAGGTTGCCCAAACAATTCCACTCTCCCTTGTTGAGGAACCAGGATTCTCATGAGGATTTTCAGCAAGGTGCTTTTCCCTGAGCCGTTGGGCCCCAGGATGCCCAGCACTTCCCCGGACGCAATCGCGAGTGAAACGTGTTTCAAAACCGGCGACTGAACCGCCGTTTCCTTTCGCCCAAACCCGAAAGTCACGGCATCCACCACAAAGGGCGACTGGCGGTTCAGCGTTTCAGAACGTGCGCTCACGCGACGATGCTCCTGCGTTGCCGGACCAGCAGATATAAGAAGACCGGTCCTCCGACCAGGGCCGTCACCACGCCCACGGGGATTTCCGTCGGGCTCAACAACGTCCTGGCCAAAGTATCCGCCAGCATGAGGAAGATGCCGCCGACCATGCCCGACGCGATCAACAACAGCCGATGGTCGGCGCCGAACACCAGGCGAACCGCATGGGGTACGATGAGGCCCACAAATCCGATCAGGCCGCTGAAGGCCACGACCGATCCAGTCAGGAGCGCGGCCGCCGCAAAGAGAACGCGCTTGACTCGCTCGACCTCGACGCCCAACGACCGTGCCGCCTCTTCGCCAAGCGTGAGCAGGTTCAAGGCGGACGCCTGGGAGATCAGGACGGCCACCCCGAGGAACAGATACACGGCCAGGATCAGAACGGTAGAAAAATCAGGACCCGTCAACGAGCCCATCAGCCACGCATACATCCCCGAGGCCTTGTACGGATCGGCCAGGGTCGTCAGAAACAGGATGAGCGCCGAGAAGATCGCATTCAGCACCACCCCGCCCAGCAACAACGTATGAATCGAAAAACTCCCATAGGACACGGCAATGCGATAGACAATGAGGAGCGCAACCAAAGCTCCCAGGAAAGCATAAAACGGCAAAACCGACAAACCGAACATGGACAGGCCGATGCCGAACAGGACGGCCACGGCCGCGCCGAGTGCGGCCCCGCTCGAAATGCCGATGACGTAGGGATCGGCCAAGGGGTTACGAAGCAATGCCTGAAGCGACGCCCCCACTGCAGCCAGGCTGCCGCCGACCATAAAGGCGAGCAGAACCCGGGGAATCCTGACCTGCCAGAGAATAATGTAGTGAGGAGCGTTTTGGATCTCACCTTCGGCAAACGGACCCTGAGCCAACAGCGTCGCGACGTTCGCAAACGAAATGGTTTCCGTGCCGAATCCCAGACAAGCCACAAAGGTTACGAAGGCCAACGCCCCCAATGCGCCGGACACGCCGAACCATTTAATGGGAGAAAGCGTGGCCACCGCTTGCGCGTGTCTGGCCCCTTCAGCAACGGAAGCCGGTGCCGGCCGGGAGAGAAAACCCGGTGCCGGCAGGGCAGGCGTGCCCCCGGCATGCGCTTTTCCTGAATGAGACGTGACAGAAGTCATGACCGCGCGCTCATTCCTGTTGGTGTTCAGTCACTCGTTGACGGAATAAGGGTTGACCACCAGAGGGGAGCCAGGACAGCACAGATGTCTTTTTCCTCCCCTTTGTAAGGGGAGGTCAGGTGGGGTAGAGTCGTACTGGCGCGGCCGCACCAAAAGGAACCACTCAGCGCGATTCTCCCTCCAGACACCCCCTCTACCTCCCCTTCGCCCCTCCTTACAAAGGAGGGGAATAGAAGCACAAGAGGAAGCGATGGGATTTGTCAGCCAATGACTAGACATTCACAATCCTTCCTCCCCTGCCGCGGATGGAACCGCGCCAGGGTGGAGGATGGCAATGAGCGCCTCCAGGGCCTCGATCACTCGGGGGCCCGGTCTATTCAGGATGTCACTGTCGATTTGTACGAATTGATCCCGTTTGACCGCTTCAAGCGACGTCCACCGCCGCCATTGATCCTGCTCGGCTTGCGGAATGCCCTCGAAAGGACCCATCGGGAACAGCAAGAACTCGGGGTTTTGCCGGAGCACTTCCTCGATGCTCAGACGTGGATAAGCCGTCCCCGCGTATTCCGCGGCGTTTCTCGCTCCTGCCAGTTCGATCAATTGATGAATATAGCTCCCCGGACCAACCGTGATGAGCGGATCGCTATTGATCACGAACAACAGCGTGGGACGAGGATGCCCGACCAAGTGAGCGGTCAGCACGGTCATTTTTTTTCGAATCGTTTCCGTCACCTTGATGGATTCGGGGACCCGCCCCACCATCCGTCCCAACAGTTGAATGTGGCGCAGGATATCCTCGACGGTTTGGGCATCCAGAAGGAGCGTCGGGATCTTCAATTGCTCCAACCGGTTGAGCAAGTCGACTCTCAAGAAAGACTTCGGCGCAACGATGAGCTCAGGCCGTAGCGCGACAATGGATTCCAGATTGGGTTGAGCATACCCGACCTTCGGCTTGTCCAAGGCCGCAGGCGGATAGTTGCAAAATTCCGTGACGCCGACAATTTCCTGATCGAGGCCAAGGGCAAACAACATTTCCGTGATACTCGGAGCCAGCGACACGATGCGCTTCGGGGGTTGGGCAAGATAGAGCTTACGGCCAAGGTCATCGACGAAAGTGCGGGGGGCCACGTTGGCCATGAACGGCATGCCGGTGAGAATGCCCTGTTGGCGACGTTTCATGGTCGTAGAAGGATCGGAGGCACCTAAAAGGGGATCACTGGCAAGAACACCCAAACACGCGAACGTCAGGAAAACCAGCCACGTCCTGACTCCCCGGCAATCTCGGAAAGTCCGACAACCCGACAACATAAAAAATCCCCAAGGCCTAAACGACCCTGAGGATTGTTCCCGCGTCTTCATCCTCACCCGCTCCCCAGCCCACGAGGGATCGAAGGTCGCGAATCCCGGTTGCCGAACCGATTCGGCGCCACAGGATTCTGCGCTCGGGTAGGTCTTCTGGCTTCCGGATCCTAACCTACTTCCCGCACCTTCCCGTCAATGTTTCGACAGTGGTTTTTGCGGGGTTCGTTTCCGGTTACAGCGGCGGGACCGCGAAGGATTTGCACCTTCTTCCCTGCACCCAAGCATACCATCATGTTGACGGAACTGTAGGAAACCCGGAATCCGTTTGTCAAGCAGCGGGGAATTGCAGAGCCTGCAACACGGTCTTCATATCGACGTGGCGCGCCACGTGATCGGCCCAATGATCAAGAGCCGACGTCAGGCGCCGCGTCACGTTTTCGGAATCCTCAATCGCATTCGGAGCCAACCCTTTTCGGATCCGCACACGATTGATCCAGGCCCGGCGAAAGGACGGATCATCGAACACGCCGTGAATATAGGTGCCCCACACCAAACCATCCTCGGAAACGGCGCCGTCGTCCCGGCCGGCATCCTCGTCAAGAATGCGGAAACACGGATCGCCCTGACGACGAGACGTGATCCCCACGTGAATTTCATAGCCCCGGACCATTTCCACGTCAGACACTCCGGGCATTAAGGGATTTGCCTGCACCTGCCGGGTCTGCTTGTCATGATGCAACTCGGTATCGACCGGCAACAGTCGAAGACCTTGCGTTTGTCCGCCGCCTTCGACCTGATGAGGGTCGTCAATCCGTCTTCCCAGCATCTGAAACCCTCCGCACAAGCCGACGACCTCACGTCCGGCCAGAACGTGCGAGGCCACGACCGGTGCAAACCCCTTCTCCTTGACGTAGTGCAGATCCTGAACCGTCTGTTTACTGCCGGGAAGGATAAGCACGTCCGCGTCGACCGCGTCCTCGGGAACCCTGGCATACCGCAACGCGACGTCGGACTCCGCGGCCACCGCGTTGAAATCCGTAAAGTTGCTCATTCGAGGCAACAGGACGACCGCCACGTTCACCGTCTCCGGCGAAAAGGAAGCCTCGGTCGAACCCGGTTCGATGGTCACACTATCTTCCTGATCCAGCACAAGGTTGCGTAAAAACGGAATCACGCCGAGCACGGGCAGACCCGTTCGCTGTTCGAGAATCGCCACACCGTCCTCGAAAAGACGCCGATCTCCCCGAAACTTGTTGATCACAACTCCGAGCACCCGCTCACGTTCGTCGGCCTCCAACAAATCCAGCGTGCCGATGACTTGGGCGAAGACCCCGCCGCGATCGATATCCGCCACGAGGATCACCCTGGCATCAGCCATCTCTGCCACCGGCCAGTTCACGATGTCCCGATTGCGCAGATTCACCTCGGCCGCGCTGCCTGCCCCTTCAATGACGATCAACTCGTATTGCGCAGCCAACCGGTCGTAACTCTGCCGGACGAAGTCAACCAGCTCCGGTTTGGAATCGAAATAGTCTCCGGCGTCCTGACTCCGCCACACGTTCCCATGCACGATCACTTGCGAGCGCCGGTCGGCCTCCGGCTTGAGCAGGATGGGATTCATATCCACGTGCGGACGAAGCCCGCACGCCTGCGCTTGAAGGACTTGGGCGCGGCCCATCTCCCCGCCCTCCGCGGTCACGAACGAATTCAGAGACATGTTTTGGGATTTGAACGGAGCCACGCGAATTCCGGCACGATGAAAAATCCGGCCCAGCCCCGCCGTGACGAGACTCTTACCCACGTCGGAACCCGTTCCAAGAATGGCAAGGGCTTTAGCCATGGTTGATGAAGAAACGATTGAAAATGTTCTCTAATTTGTTGACAATTTCCATCCGCTTTTCCCCTCCTTTGTAAGGAGGGGCAAGGGGAGGTAGAGGCATTTGTAGTCACCCGACGTTCGGGTTCTACCCCACCCGCATTCCCTCTTCGGAAATGCGCCCACTTACAAAGGGGAGGGAAAGAACCCGGTGGCGCTCTTGTCGGGTTACGCCCTTCGACAAGCTCAGGGCTAACTCGACCTACTTGCTCGGAACGTTCACGGTGACACATCGATCGTCACTTTGACGGAAAAGAGGGTATCGACGTCCTGACGCCGTCTCGCCTCGCGAAGCAGCGTTTCGACTTGCGGCGTCACCGGACCCTGAAAACTGGTTCGGCCGTCGGTCACCACGGTCACGGGCCTGGAAAAATCAATCAGCTTATCATTCAAAAAGAGGGTATATCGCCGGACCCGGTCGGTTCTGACCTCAAGATGATTCCCGTCTCTCACGTCAACGGCCAACTTCGCGTAGACCTTGTTTTTGATCAGGTCACCGTGCTGATCGATCAACTGCTCTGAAAACATGGCGATACGGTCAGTGGCATCGATACGCACCCACCCGAAATCCGTCAAGTGACTCGCGTCACGTACCACGGTCAATTTCCTCGGATACGGGTCACGGCGTTGATGATCAAACCACTTCACCAGGGCCGGCAACTCCTGTCGAGGGAAAAAATGGCCCCCGGCATGCGGATGCGACCACTCATGTTCACGATACGTATAGGCGATACCGAGCCGGGCCAACTCGTTCGTCACGTTCCGGCTCAGCCAGACCGGCATGATCTGATCCCTGGCCCCATGGATCACATACAGCGACGTGTGCCGAAGATTTTCCAGAAAGGGAAACAACACGTCGTCGATCCCGCTCGCCATCGGCGCCACCGCGGCAAACCGCGGAGCGTGATGCATCCCGATGATCCACGCGCCGATGCCGCCGTTCGACATGCCCGTCAAGTAAATGCGATCGGGGTCGATGCGATAGCGCGCGCGGACGTTCCTGATGGTCGCGAACACCAACTCCTCGCTCGACCTGGTCCACCACGTCCCGGCCATGGACGTCGGACAGGCAAGAATATGGGATTCGCCCAACCGCTTCGCCCACCGCTCCAGGTACGAATCTCCCGTAAACCCCGCCCCATGCAAACATACCACCAAAGGCAACGGGACCTCCGGATCATAGGCAGGAGGCACGAACAACCCATACGACAAGGTTTTCCCGCGAACCCGAACCTGTTGACTCGGAAGCATGCCCACCGGAGCCGCCTCGTAGATTCGTCGTTCTCGAAGAACCTCACTCACTCGTTCAAGATTCGCTTGAGGATGGGCCAGAATCGCCTGCAACAACGACTCGGCCTCTTCACGATCTTCGACAGTCAGATACTGCGGAATGAGCGTTTCCAGGGATTGGGCTGACGCCTGAGGCTGAGCAGTCTCCGGACCGGATGGTGCAGCCTGTCCCCACGCATCGACTGCAACTGACAGACTTCCAACAAGCGGCAATCCGACGAAGAACACGAATTGCAGCAACATCGCCAAAGCACAACGCGCACAAGTCTCTCTATGCACGATCACCCTCTGCCGGCACGTGTTCCCGCACGACACGCAAAAACGCCTCACCATATTTCCTGAGTTTATGCTCGCCCACGCCTTGGATGCGCTCCATTTCTTCCAGCTTCAGGGGCTTGAGCCGCGCCAGTTCTCGCAGGGTCGTGTCGTGAAACACGACGTACGGCGGCACACCCTGCTCCTTGGCCAGGGCCGTTCGCGCCTTCCGTAGCGCCTGCCACAGGGCCTCGTCGCCTGAGGCCATCGGCGCCGGAGGCACGGCAACCTTTCCTTTCTTCACCGTGGCGACACGCCGCAATCGACGCAGGGTCAGTCCACACTCGCCACGCAACACCGGAAACGACCGATCCGTCAGGCGCAGGGCATCAAAACGCTCGGCGTCCACCCGGAGACAGCCCTGAGCAATGAGCTGGCGAAAAATGGAGCGCCACTCGGTGGCACCATACTCCGCGCCTATGCCGAACACTTCCAGCCGGTCGTGGCGCCAGTCACGGATGCGTGCCTGATCTTTGCCAATAAGCACGTCGACCAGGTAGTTCACCCCGAAGCGCTGGCCGGTGCGGGAGACGCAGGTCATGGCCTTTTGCGCGGCCTCGGTGCCGTCCCAGGTTTGCGGCGGGTCCACGCAGTTGTCGCAGTTGCCGCAATCCTCCCCCGGCTCTTCCCCGAAGTAGGCGCGGATGGCACGACGACGGCAGGTGGTGAGTTCGCACAGGCCAATCATGGCTTCCAGTTTCTGGTGCTCCACCCGCTTGTGCGCCTCGTCGGCTTCGGACTCGGACAGCCACTGGCGGAAGACGATGATTTCCCTCAGGCCGTAATTCATCCACGCGCTGGCGGGCAGGCCGTCGCGGCCCGCGCGACCCGTTTCCTGGTAATAGGCCTCGATACTCTTCGGCAGGCTGAGGTGGGCGACAAAGCGCACGTCCGGTTTGTCGATACCCATGCCGAACGCGATCGTGGCGACAATCACCACACCGTCCTCGCGCAGAAAGCGTTCCTGGTGCCGCCGGCGCGTATGATCCGCAAGGCCTGCGTGGTAGGGCAGCGCATCGCGCCCACGGGCGCGCAGCCACTCGGCGGTCTCCTCTACTTTTTTGCGCGACAGACAATAGACGATACCGGCGTCGTGGGGATGCTCGCTTTGAAGAAAGCGCCACATGCGCTCACGCCCGTTATCATCGTCGGAGATGGCATAACGGATGTTGGGCCGGTCACAACTGTGGAGATAGACGTTGGCGTGTTCCAGTTGCAGTTGGGTGATGATTTCTCGTCGGGTCGCGTGGTCGGCGGTGGCCGTCAGGGCAATGCGCGGGACCGATGGATACCGCTCGTGCAGCACAGACAACTGCAAATACTCCTCACGGAAGTCGTGCCCCCAGCGCGATACGCAATGCGCTTCGTCAATGGCGAATAAGGCGATGGTTTGCGCGTCCAGCCACTCCAGGGTACGCTCCTGCAGCAGGCGTTCCGGCGCGACGTAGAGTAAATCCAGCCGTCCGGCGTTCACCGCCGCTTCCACCGCCCGGACCTCTTCAAAATCCAGGGTGGAGTTCAGGCAAGCCGCCCGCACTCCGCACTGACAAAGCGCGTCCACCTGATCCTTCATCAACGCGATCAGAGGCGACACCACGATGCCCACCCCGTCACGCATCATGGCCGGCACCTGGTAACACAACGACTTGCCCCCGCCCGTCGGCATCAGGACCATGGCGTCCCTGCCGGCCAGCAGATCCTCAATCACTTCCTCCTGGCGCAAGCGAAACGACGAATGCCCGAAGACGGTCCGGAGAAGACGAAGAGGCTCGTCAGTGGATCGGAGCAGTTCCATTGCGTGTTGTCCCTGATTCCTGTTCCAGCCCGATACGACAGATGACGGTCAATCCGCGTTACCGGCGCATTATAGCAGAATGACAATTGAGGCGAAGGATAGACGGATTCGTTAGTGATTGGGATATAAAATTAGGGAATTATCCATTTAACTTGACGTAACTTTCCGCTTCTGTTAGATTCCTTCCGACCGTCCATTCAGGCTACCCCTTGTCGGGTCGCCTGTGAAATACAAGAGCCTGATCGCGCTGCCCTGGATAGC
>MPMZ01000023.1 GCA_002238765.1 Nitrospira sp. bin75 | reverse complement strand
GCAAATTGCGGAAGTTTTGCCAGTCGAGAGTTCGAAGCCACCATTCGGTTATGAATGGGCGGCATACCACCCTCATTTTCGTCACGACAGTGAGTCGAACAATGTGGTGTACTTGGCGAGCCGAGATTTGGAAATAGAGAGCGTAGACACGGACTGCTTGCTTGGAGCAGGAGTTTTCTCCTATTTTTCCACTAGTCGGCAGTTAACCGCTCCGCTGGCGGAGAACACGACGACTTGGCTTCTTCCTGCCTGGTTTCATCCAACCGGAAACCGGATGCCTCTCACATACCATTCAGATGCACGGCGATGGCGACGCCAAGGTGAACGAACCGAATTGAAGACGGTAGCAAGAGGTCAGGAATTCATCTTGGACTGTGATGAGTATCCGGAGGCCGTTGGTTGGGTTCGGGATCTCCTTCGGAAGGAACAATTTGGCAAAACAGCATAGTGTGATGAGAGGGTGAACCTCAGCGACAAGAAAAACGCCTATGAAACAGTTACAGGAAGACTTATGGCAAAGCACGATCCATAGCATGGGCACGTTAAATACTCATGCGTATTTCCTCCGGCGGCCGGAAGAAAACGTGCTTTTTTACAATACGGGTAACGAGAGTGATTTCAAGAAAATAGCCGAGTTGGGAGGTATCCGGTTCCAGCTTCTCAGCCACCGGGATGAATCGGGTCCATCGTTGAACCGCATCAAGGATCTGTTCGGTTCCAGGTTGTGTTGTAGTGCCCTGGAGGCCCCGATTGTCGGCAACGACGCGCCGGTTGATGTCGTCTTTCAGGTAAGCGACCGTCATCTGGGCGACATTGAGATTATCCATACCCCCGGTCATACCGAAGGCAGCATTTGCTTTTTCTACAAGTCGCCGTACGGAAAGTCCTACCTGTTTACCGGTGATACGATCTTTCAGTCGAACGCGAAGTGGGCAACCCTGGCGTTTCCCCGGGCAGGTGGCAGTAAGGCGTCGCTTGCCGAAAGCCTGATACGGCTGCGAGACCTCAATCCCGACATTGTCATGTGCAGCGCTTTCGTCGGTGACGTGTCATTCGTCGAAGTCATCGGCGACGAATGGGCTCAAGCCATTGATGACAATGTCAGCCGATTGCTGAAAGAGTCTTGACCATCAAAAATTCGCCCGTCTCTTGGCGCGATAGACGTATCGTTACATGGCCTCGACGAGCGAGAGGCCTTCGGCCTTGGCGGCTCGAACGAGCGCGGCGTCGAGGGTGGCCAGTGCTGCGTCCTGCCGTTTAGCCAACTCCAGGTAAACGGCATCGTAGAAAGACAGGCTGTGCGTTTGGGCGAGGGAAAAAGCGGATGCGAGGTTGAGTTCCGTATCGGTTTGTATGGGAAGCCATTTCAAGGCTTCCAAACATTCAGTCACACGTTCCGCGGAGATGTGACCGCGGCGTTCGGCCACGATCAAGCAGTTGCGGATTTCCAGGTGCCATAGGTGAGGTACAAGCGCCCTGTCCTTTGTAAGACGGGATTGCGCGACTCCTGCTCGCGAATCTTTTTCATCGTCGAGGAACCACGACATGGTGACAGACGCATCAAGGACCATGGTGCTCAATAGCGATGACCTTCGTGGCGGGCGGCGAGAAGTTCCTTGATGGACATGTCAATACCTTTCCATGTTGCGCGCCATGCCTTGAAACGCTCGACTGCCGCCCTGCGGGTGGCACGGTCCTGCTTCCCAGCCGGAACCAGGTGGGCAACCGGTTTGCCGTGGCGAGTGATCGCGATCGATTCGCCGCGCTCAACCGCGCTCAGGAGTTGTGCAAGATGGGTCTTGGCTTCGGTGGCTTGAACTTCGCGCATGTTTTTATGAAACTGGTTATTTTAACTGGTTAAATTTAGCATGATATGCAAGGAAAGATCAAATAGATCCATGTCTTCTCCCCTGAGAGGCAGACCGTCAAGAAGCTGAGGAAAAAAGATTCGGCACAGGCAACGGGCTGGACGGGTTATTTGGTCTTCTTCACGTAGACCTTGTACACCGTCTTGGGGTTCGTCTCTTCTTCTTCGAGGCCGACCCATTCATGGCCGGTGGTCTGGCACCAGGCGGGCATGTCTTTCTTGATCCCTTCGTCGTCGGAGAGGACTTCGAGGACTTGGCCCATGGTAAGTTCTTTGATCTTCTTGGAGGTGAGAATAATGGGCATGGGGCAGAAGTACCCCAGCGTATCGAGCGTGATATCGGATTGGATCATCGGAACAAACTCCTGTGTTCGACTCAAATAAACAAATTTACCGAGCCGTCTTTGGCTTCCGCGAGGTAGGTCGAGACCCCGGCGAGTTGGTCCACGCCGTCGATCAAAGTCTCCTTTGAGATACCCAGCAACCCCAACGTGGTGGTGCAGGCGATCATTTTGACGCCGAGATCCTGCGCGGTTTCGATCAGTTCCGGGACCCCGGGCATATGATTGTCCCGCATGACTTTTTTCATCATCGTGGTGCCCAGCCCGCCATAGTTGAATTTTGAAAGGGGCAGGCTCGCGGCTCCGCCCTTGTTGAGCCGGCCGAAGACTTTACGCAACAGGTCTTTGGCGGCACTGGTCGCCCCGGGTTTGCGAATGACGTTCAGGCCCCAGAAGGTGAAGAACATGGTCACGTGCATACCCATGGCTGCGGCGCCGGTGGCAATGATGAAGGCGGCCATGGCTTTATCCATGTCTCCGCTCAGGAGCACAATGGTCACCCGATCCGGCTTGGATTCCTGAAGTTCGGCAAGGGGCGAGGTTGGTTCGACTTGGGTCATCATCGTCATGGGATCACCTGTTTTGATCGGCTAGAGGGTCGATGCGCGCAAGCATGAAAACCTATCAGAAGTTGTATATCACCTTTTTGAGGTTGTCAACAAAGCACGATTTCAGTAAACAGGGACATGGCCGGGATTGTCGAGAGCATACCCAATTTTAGCGAGGGCCGCGATCCGGGGGTGCTCGCGCAACTCGAACACGTCGTGGCCGGGACTCAAGGCGTTGCCTTGCTCGACCGGCATTGCGACGTGGACCATCATCGATGCGTGCTGACCCTGGCCGGGTCCGTCGAGTCGATGCAGGAAGCCGCGTTTTCGGTGGTGGCCAAGGCTTCGGAATTGATCGACCTGACGCATCACGCGGGCCAGCACCCTCGTCTCGGGGCGTGTGACGTGTTGCCGTTCGTTCCGCTATCAGGCTCGACCATGGAACAATGCGTCAGGCTCGCGCATGATGTCGGGGCGCGAATCGGGCGGGAATTGCGGATACCGGTTTTTCTGTATGAGGAAGCCTGCGAACGACCCTCCCGCAAACGATTGGAACAGATCCGCAAAGGAGGGCCGGAGGCTCTGATGAAGCGAATGGCAACCGACCCGGCGTGGGCTCCGGATTTCGGTCCGTCCGAGCCGCACCCCACGGCCGGCGTGATCGCGGTCGGGGCGCGTCATCCGCTCATTGCCTTCAACGTGGTGTTGCAGAGTCACGATGTCTCCGTGGCACGGGACATCGCCGGGAGTATCCGCGCGTCGAATCGCGGGTTGCCGGCGGTCAAAGCCATCGGGCTGGAACTGAAGAGTCAGGGCTGCGTGCAGGTATCGATGAATTTGATCAATTATCACCGAACACCCGTTCACGTGGCGTTCGAACACGTGAAACGCGCGGCGGCCGTGAAAGGTGTTGCCGTGGTGAAAAGCGAGTTGGTGGGGCTGATCCCTCAGGAGGCCCTTGCGCAGACCGGGGGACACGATCTTCAGCTTGATGTCTCGACGCAAACGCAAACCCTGGAGCATCGACTCGGACAATGTGGGTTGGAGTAAGGTAAGGCAGGAGGCCCGGTCCTCACGGCTTTCCCGTTCTTCATTCTTTCCATTACACCAAGACAGGTAGAGGTCACAGACGATGAAACGGTTCGCGCAACGACTGGTCGGTGCTCCCGCGTTTGAATACGTGATTATCGCGCTCATTCTCGGGAATGGGGCGTTGCTGGGTATGGAGACGTCTCCTGCCCTGGTTCGCCAATATGGAGAATGGATGCACCTGGGAAATCACCTCGTGCTGGCGGTGTTCATTCTCGAAGCCCTGGTGAAGATGATGGCCGTGGCCCCGCAGGTGGACCGGTATTTTCGGGACGGGTGGAACGTCTTTGATTTTTCGGTGATTGTCTTCTCGCTGCTTCCGGCGACCGGGGAGTACGCCATGATTGCCCGGCTCGCCCGGTTATTGCGGGTTTTGCGGTTGATTTCCACGATTCAGGAACTGCGGTTGATCGTCTCGACGCTCGTGCGCTCGATCCCGAGTATGGGACACGTCATGCTCCTGATGAGCATCATCTTTTATATCTATGCGATTACGGGCTACCAGTTGTTTCATGAACACGATCCCGTCCATTGGCGGAACCTGGGCATCTCGCTGTTGTCGCTGTTCCGGGTCGTGACGCTGGAGGATTGGACGGACATCATGTATACCGCCATGGAACTGCACCCGATGGCATGGCTGTATTTCGTCAGCTTCGTGGTACTCGGCACGTTCGTGGTGATCAACCTCTTTATCGCGGTGGTGATCAACAATCTCGATGAAGCCAAGGCCGAACGCCTTCGAGAACTGGAACAACCTGTCTCGCGCGAAGAAATCCTGCGCGACCTTCGCTCGACACAGAAAGCCTTGCGCCGTTTGGAGGAACGCTTGGATCGCCAGGGTGAGTCCTGACGTCGTTCCCTACGGTCACGACCCGAGCCGTTGCGCAATCTCCGTCACGCCCTTCAGCCAATCCCGTTGATCCATGGTCGCAGACCATGACAGCCGGATCGCCGGCGCGTCGTCCTCAGGGTAATCCACAAACGATTTCACGACGATTTCCGCTTCGGATGCAAGGCGTCTAGCGAATGCTCCATGATCCAGGTCATCCGCGCCTCTGAACGTGAGGATGCCGGGCGCGTGGGGGCCCTGCCATTCCATGAAACGACAATTCCGGTGCCCGCCCAGCAGTGACTTGGCCGTTTCCCGAAAGGTTCGCTGTGGTTCCGTATCGATGCCCGGTTGATGGCGGTGCTCGCAGGCTTCGGCGAGTCCCGCAATGAGCCCGATGTTATGCGTCCCGATTTCAAATGAGCCGGCCGGCGACTCACCGAGGTGTTCTCCTTCGATGCCGCGGTAGCGGGAATGCGCAAAAAAGCCCTCACGCATCACCATCGCCCCCGTCCCGAGAGGGCCTTGACACCACTTGTGCCCGGCAAAAAAGTAGCCGTCGAAATCGAGCGCATCCAGATCAACGGGGATATGACCGACGGCTTGCGCGCCGTCGATGATGACCAGACATTGCCGCGCCCTGGCCAATGACGCCACGTCATGCACCGGGAATACGCGCCCGTCAACGTGCGACACGTGGCTCATCACGATGGCTTTGACGCCGGGCTCGTTGACTCGTGCTTCCAGCGTCTGCAGGAACGCTTGCAAGGACGCCGGCTTGACGGCATGGACCCGGACCCCGTCGCGTTCGAGCGCACGAAGCTGTTTCGTGATTGACGGGTTTTCGTGCGTGGTGGTGAGAATGGTATCGCCCGGTTCCCATTTCAAGGAAGAGAGCGTGAGATAGTGCGCAGTGGACGCATTCGTGGTAAACGCAATGGTCGACGGATCACTCACGTGCAACAGGGCGCCGACTTTGTGCCGGCACTCTTGAACTTTCCGGAGATACCACTCGATACCGGCGTCCGAATACAAATAGCGTCTGAACTCCGCCAGCGTCCGTTCAACTTCATCCTCAGCCGCGGCAAGAGCCGGGCACAGGGCTGCGTAATTCAGATAGATCATGAATCAGCCGGCAGGCTTTTGAGCCAGGGCGAGACCGTGCAGGTGGGCCGGATCGGTATACCAGGCAACGGGGCGGAAGCCCGCATGGGTCAGCAGGGATTCCACGTGGGGACCCGTGTATTTCGTGCTGATTTCCGTGAGGATTTCTTCCCCTTTTTCGAGGTGAAGGGTTAACTCCAATTCGGGAATAGGAATGACTTGCTCTCGAATCGATCGAAGATGCATTTCAATTCGATGTTCGGTGTGATTGAATCGTGCCACGTGGTCAAAAGCATCGGGATCGAATGCGGCTCCAAGTACGGGCTGTAACGCGTACAACATATTCTTGTTGAAAGCGGCGGAGAGCCCGGCTGCATCATTATACGCCGCTTCCAGGCGATCCACGTCGGTGATGAGTTGAACCCCAAGGAGAAAAGAATCTCCCTGATCCATTTCATCAAAGACCGACGACAGAAAGGCCGGAACGGCTTCAGGGCCCAAGTTGCCGATCGTCCCGCCCAAAAACACGACCAGGCGTCTCCCGCCCTGCGGAATGTGTTCCAGATGGGCCAGGAAATCTCCCACGACGCCATGAACCTGTAATCCCTCGTATTCCTCGACAAGCTCTTGCGCGACCCGTCGGAGGATGCCTTCGCTGACGTCGAACGGGACGTAGAAGCGGAGTTGATTCGCCCGAGCCATGGCGTCCAACACGACCCGGGTCTTGGTCGCGGCTCCCGAGCCCAACTCCACCAGTTCATCGGCGCCGCTTCGGGTCACGACGTCATCGGCTACGGTTTTCAACAATTCGTGTTCCGTTTTCGTCTGGTAATATTCCGGCGATTCGCAGATCTGCTCGAACAGCTCGGATCCTCGTTCATCATAAAAATACTTGGTGGGAAGTGTCCGGGGAGTCGAAAGCAGTCCCGAGCGAATTTCTTCCTTGATGGAATCGGGATCCTGGTTGTTCAGGTGCACGTCGATAATAATATTGGATTGCTTCAGCATGAAATCGACTCTTTGCCGCTATGATTGAATGGGATAGGTTATGGAATTGAGAGGAGTAAATTCGTGGAATGCCTACTGTAACGGGTCAATCCTATTTGTGCAAGATACTCGGAGTCAGACGCCACGCGGTCTGACCCATGTTTCCACCTTGCCGAGAAACCCGTCGATCATCAACGCCAGGGCCGCCGAGGGCAACGCTCCGGAAAGAATCACGGTGGTGTTGGCCATTTGCAATCCCGCGACAATCGGCACGCCCAACCCCCCAGCGCCGATGAACGCGGCCAGCGTGGTGGTCCCCACGGTGATGACGCCGGCCGTTCGGACGCCCGCCATGATGACGGGCGCAGCCAAAGGCAATCGGACCCAGTGCAGGATTTGCCATTCCGTCATGCCAAGCGCGCGAGCCGCTTCCACGGCCTGGGGCGCGGCATCGCGGAGACCGGAATAGGTATTGCGCACGATCGGAAACAGGGAATAAATCCATAAGGCGATCACGGCCGGCAGCATGCCGATCCCGAACACCGGGATCATGAAGGCGAGTAACGCGATGGACGGGATCGTTTGTGTGAGGCCGATGCCTCGAATGACGGTTTCGGCCACCGTTTGGTGACGTTCGAGCAACAAGCCCAATGGGACCGCCAGGAGGATTCCCAACCCCAACGCCAGCCCGGCCAGGCTCAGATGTTCGATTGTCCGGCGCATCAGCGTCGTTCGCTTCGACCAGGCATAGGCGAAGAGCCCTTCCCG
This sequence comes from Nitrospira sp. bin75, assembly GCA_002238765.1. Lineage (GTDB taxonomy): Bacteria > Nitrospirota > Nitrospiria > Nitrospirales > UBA8639 > Bin75. Next base: position 34,911 of record MPMZ01000023.1, on the reverse strand, counting down.
ATGAGGAACCGGTTGGTTGCCGGCTGCATCGCCGGTTAACAGGTGGAGGGCCGACAGGGCATCGCGCGCCACGACCTCCGGCGATTCCCCGCCTTCCTGCAAGCGATAATTCAATTCCCGCATGGTCTTGGCGTCGAACGCGTTGGCCAGCAATCCCAGGATCAAGCCCAACTCGGGGTGCTCTGCAAGCGTAGAGCCTCGAATAAGTCCGGACGCTTCATAGGGCGGGAAAAATTGTCGGTCATCTTCCAGCAGCACGAAGTCATACACGGCAAGGCGCCCGTCGGTGGTATACACGTCGAGCACGTCGATCTCTCCGGCCGCGGCGGCCTGGTATTTCAGGGCCTGTTGCATGGCTTGTACGCGTTGAAAGGTGAGTCCGTACCGTGTTTCAAGACCGGGTAAGCCATCGGGCCGGTTGATGAATTCATACCCGAATCCTCCCGTCAGGGAGGGCGCAATTTTGACGAGATCCGAAATGGTGCGCAGGGGAAAGTCGTCCGTTCGGGAGCGAGGAACAGCGAGCGCATAGGCATTCTCAAATCCCAAAGGAGTCAGCCACCACAAATCCCAGCGCTTCAAAAACTCTGCGCGAACGACGTTGAGCGCCGTCCGCGAATCGCCGGTCGGCGGCTGCCGAAGAATGCTGACGAGCCCGGTACCCGTGTATTCGGGATAGAGGTCGATGGCTCCGGTGCGAAGCGCTTCGAAACAGACCTGTGTGCCCGCCAGACCCAAGCGCCGTTCCACGGCAAGATCCGTGCGGGCTTCAATGAGTTGCGCGAAGATTTCAGCCAGCAGTTTGCTCTCCATGAAGTTTTTCGAACCGACGACGATACGGTTGTCCTGTGAAAAGGCAGGCAAGGGAACCAGCATGAAAAATGCCAGCGCCGCCAAACACACCGCATGAAGACCCCTGGTCATGAATGGTCTCCATGGGATCGATGACGAAGCAATTGCACAATGTAGTCGTGGGCCGGAGCGTTGAGAAGGTCGGGCGCGGTGCCGATCTGCAGGAGGCGTCCATCCTTCAACACCGCGATGCGGTCGCCGAGCCGTAGCGCCTCATCGACGTCGTGGGTGACCATGACCATGGTCTTCTTGAGACGTTCCTTCAGGCTCAGGAATTGACGCTGGAGTTCATGCCTGGTGATCGCGTCGAGCGCGCCAAAGGGTTCATCCAGCAGGACAATCGCGGGATCGGCAGCGAGGGCTCTCGCAAAAGCCACGCGTTGGCGTTGCCCGCTGGACAGTTCAATGGGATAACGCGCTCGAAACCGTTCCGGGTCGAGATGCACGAGGTCCAGAAGTGTCTGCACCTGGTTCGTTCTTCGTTCGGGTTCCCATCCGAGTAACAACGGCACGAGACCGACGTTTTCCTCGACGGTCCAGTGCGGCAGCAATCCGGCGTCCTGCTGCACGTACCCGACGTGACGGCGGAGATCGATGGGATCTTTGACTCGTACGGGTTCGTCGTGAATGCAAACCTCACCCGAACTGGGATGAGTCAACCCGTTGAACATCCGGAGCAGGGTCGTTTTCCCGGACCCGCTTTCCCCGATCAAAACCAGGGTTTCCTCTTCAACCACTTCGAGATCGACGCGATCGAGGACTCGAACACCGGAGATGAACTCCTTGCTAACGCCGCGGATACTCAGGACGGATGGGTTCATCGTTCCCTCCAACTCCCTCTCCCCTGGAGAGAGAGGGCTGGGGTGAGGGGGGCAACGTTTTTTCTTGACAAGCCCCGCTATGGATATAATACAAGAGCCTTGGAGAGAGAAGCCATCACGCTCCTGCGACGGGAGTCACGCGGAAAAGCGGACCTCGCCTCACTGTAAAAGGACCTGATCGTGCAGGAAAGTATGCCGCGTTTAGTCGAAATACGAAAGGAATTATCCGCGGCACGGGCCTGCACCGACCACATCTTTTCCCTGTTTCATCCGCAGACGCTCTATGAGCGTCCCATCCCGGAACGTCATCGCGTCGTGTTTTATCTCGGCCATTTGGAAGCGTTCGATTGGAATCAGATTTGTCGCTGGACGTTGGGCCAACCCTCGTTTCATGACACGTTTGATTCACTGTTCGAGGCAGGCATTGATCCCGAGGTAGGCTCGCAGCAGGCCGACGTGCCCTCGGACTGGCCTTCGCTCGAAGAAATCCGGCGGTACAACGTCAGGGCGAGGGAGTCGGTTGATGCGGCGCTGGAAGACGCTCCGGAAACCGTCCTGCGTATGGCGATCGAGCATCGGTGGATGCACGCGGAAACCACGGCCTACCTGCTGCATCACGTGGCTCATGGCGGAAAAACGTCGCCGTCTTTGTCATCACCGCCTGAAAGTCCGTCACCCGGTCACGCCATGATCGACGTTCCCCAAGGCGTGGCGACGCTCGGCCGTCGTGACGGGTTTGGGTGGGATAATGAGTTCGGCGAACATCGAGAAGACGTCCCGGCCTTTGCGATTAGCAAGTACAAGATCACCAATCAACAATATCAGGCATTCGTCGAACAGGGCAGTCCCATCCCTCCGTTTTGGGTCAAACGAGGAGAGCGCTGGTTCCTGTTGACGATGTTCCAGGAAATGCCGCTTCCCCCGCATTGGCCCGTCTATGTGTCCTTGAGCCACGCGCAAGCCTATGCGGAATGGGCCGGCCTCTCACTTCCGACCGAAGCGCAATTTCATCGGGCGGCATACGGGATGCCGGGCGGCGGCGAACGCGCCTATCCCTGGGGAGACCGGATCACCAACGGGGTGCACGGGAATTTTCACTTTCGGTTCTGGGATCCCATCCCGGTCACGGCCAATCCGCAAGGGGACAGCGCCTTCGGGATTTCCCAGTTGGTCGGGAACGGATGGGAATGGACCTCGACGCGGTTCCATCCCTTCGAAGGCTTCGAGCCCTATCCCACCTATCCGGGATACTCCGCCCGCTTCTTCGACGACGATCATTTCATCGTCAAAGGGGGAGCCCCTACCACGGCCTCCTGCCTGTTGCGTCGCTCGTTCCGGAATTGGTTTCGCGAAGGCTATCCCCACGCCCACGCCGGCTTCCGGTGCGTCAAGAATTCCTAAACGACCTTTGCTTTAGAGGGAACTCGAATAGAATTTCTGTTTGACGAGTTCACCAGAGGCGGCGAACGCCGTATTGATCGAAGAGTGTCTCAATCGAGATGAGAACCAGGTTGCGCGCAAGTGCCTGGGCTATCAGGATCCGGTCGAAGGGGTCGCGAAGGGAACCCTGCAAGGCCCCGGCGAGGGCTGCATCCGCCACGGTTATTGGCAGCCCCTCAAAGTTTTCATCGGCTATGTGGCCGGCAATGTCCTCGGCTAGCCCCTTTGCGTCCGGGAGTCTACGCGCCCGGTATTTGGTGGCGATTTCCCACGCCGACGCTGCGCTGATCAGGACGTCGTTGTCCTCATCCGCTATCGCCTGCCGGGCGGACGCGGATAAGCGTGCGTTTCCGGCGAACCACCAAATGAATGTGTGGGTATCGAGCAGAAGGCGCACAGGCTACGCCTTCCCCTCCCATGCGGCCAACTCCTCCTCCGGCAGCGGGTCAAAGAAGAAGCTGTCGTCGAAAATAGCATCGTCCAGCTTGACCCGGCCCTTCCAGGAGCCGAATTGACGCTTGCTCCGTTTTTGGACGCGCACGAGCCGCGCCACCGGCTCGCCGTTGCGGGCGATGACCACTTCCTCGCCGGCTTCGACTCGCATGAGAAGGCGCGACAGGTTGGTCTTTGCTTCATGGACGTTCACTTTGGCCATAGCGGGCTCCTTACTGACAGGATTAGCTAATTATATGACTAACAGGAGGCTTGTCAAGGGGAGACCAGCACTTTCCAGTTACCGGCGTTCCGTCAGGTCCGGCAACTCACAGTTCACGTCAGCACTTCGAATGCGATCCTGCGATTTCGACCGTATCGGAAGACGGCAAAGTCTTTGTCGAATGAAATGACGCGCGACATGCCGAGGCGCTCCATGAGTGCGAAGGAAGTGCGATCGACAAGGGAGAAGTCGTGGTCGGCGAAGCGTTCGCCGATTGCCCATGCGGCTTCAAGGTCTGTGCTGGTCGTCTGTTCAATGGTTGCGACACCGTTTCGCAACCCATCCCAAAAGCTTTCGGCTGCATCGGCGGAGATGAAGTGGTGGATAAGGCGCCAAGTCTCGACGAGGACGTGGTCACTCGTCACGAGCGGCTCGTCCGTGGCCAGCAGTTGCTTCGCACGGCCATTTTGCCGGTCGCTTCGGTCAGCCGCGGCATACCAGGCCGAGCTGTCCACGAAGATACTCATGACGCCTCTGAATGGCGGACTTTTCCGGCGGCCGTCGCTTCCCCGATCATTCGATCTTTCTCCGAAGCGATATCCGATGTTCCCGACGTACCAAGATCAAAGACGATGGAACGGTCAATACTTCGTGGGGACTCGGCCAAGTCCCGGTCAACCAGCCGGCGCATATATTCGGCAAGTGATACGCCAAGCGCGGCAGCACGCGCACGAACTTGTGTGTGCAACTCGGAATTGAGGGATATTTGCGTTCTAACCATCATTATGGCACCATCATACTGCCTGCCTAATGGTACGTCAAGTCATGTCCGGGTCTTCCGGCATACGGATGCGTTCGACCAATGCCCTGATCTTGGCGGGCGGCGGTGCGGAGAAGTGCGAGACCGTCAGGGCGACGCACAGGTTCAGGACCATGCCGACCGTGCCGATGCCTTCCGGCGAAATACCGAGAAACCAGTTGGACGGGACGTTCTCCGCCATGGGGGCGATAAACACGCCTTTGAAATAAATGATATATCCCATGGTAAAGATGAGCCCCGTCAGCATGCCGGCAACGGCGCCCCATTTGTTCATGCGCGTACTGAAGATGCCCAGCAGGATGACCGGGAACAGGGACGAGGCGGCCAACCCGAAGGCGAACGCCACCACCTGGGCCACAAAGGCCGGGGGATTGGACCCGAGATACCCCGCGATGACAATGGACACGGCCGCGGCGACCCGGCCCGCGGTCAATTCCTGTTTGTCCGACAGGTTTTTCGCGAAGGTGCTTTTCAGGATGTCGTGGGAAACGGCCACGGAAATGACCAGTAACAGCCCAGCGGCGGTGGACAAGGCCGCAGCAATGCCACCGGCGGCGATCAGGGCGATCACCCAATCGGGCAGGCCGGCAATTTCCGGATTGGCCAGGACCATGATGTCCCGGTCCACGTAGATTTCATTGGCAAACGGCGCGCCCTCGGCCACGTCGCCGGGACCGGGATTCGTGACCAGGCGCTGGCCCGATTCGCCACGGACTTCACGATCAAAGACGGGTTTGCCGCCGGCAAAGGCACGGCCCGCGGCATGCTGGACCTTGCCGTCGTGATTGTGGTCGAACCAGGCAATCAGGCCCGAGTTTTCCCACGTGCGAAACCAGCCCGGCATGGTGTCATAGGGGGTGCCCGTCCCATCGGGGCCGTTGACGGTCGTAATGAGATTCAAACGCGCCAGCCCGCCGACGGCAGGGGCGACGGTATAGAGCAGCGCGATAAAGACGAGTGCCCAGGCCGCGGAACGTCGTGCGTCTGCCACGCGGGGCACGGTAAAAAACCGCACGATCACGTGGGGCAGGCCCGCGGTCCCCGCCATCAGGGCAAACGTAATCGCCAGCACGTTGATCATGGAACTATCGTTGAAGGGGTGCGTATAGGCGTTGAATCCCAGGTCCATGAGGACCTGATCCAGTTTCAGGAGAAGATGCCCGGACCCGTCCGCCATGGTGGATCCCAGGGCCAACTGCGGGATAGGGTTGCCGGTCAATTGCATGGAGATAAACACCGCGGGCACGGTATAGGCGAAGATCAACACGCAGTATTGCGCCACCTGTGTGTAGGTAATGCCTTTCATGCCGCCGAGCACGGCGTAGATAAACACGATACCCATCCCGACGGCCAGACCCACGTCGATCTGCACTTCGAGGAAACGGGAAAACACGATGCCGACCCCGCGCATCTGTCCCGCCACGTAGGTAAAGGAGATGAAGATGAGACACAGAGCGGCCACGAAGCGGGCCAGGTCCGAGTCATACCGTTCGCCGATAAATTCCGGCACGGTGAATTTGCCGAACTTGCGTAAATACGGCGCGAGCAGCATGGCCAGCAACACGTACCCGCCGGTCCAGCCCATGAGGTACATGCTGCCTTCATATCCGAGAAAGGCAATCAGGCCCGCCATACTGATGAAGGAAGCGGCGGACATCCAGTCGGCCGCGGTGGCCATGCCGTTGGCCACGGGCGGGACGTGTTTCCCGGCGATATAAAACTCGCTGGTGCTGTTGGCACGGGTCCAGAAGGCAATTCCGATATACAGCACAAACGTGAACCCCACGACGAGCGCGGTCAGATCCTGTAGACTCATGCGCCGTCCCGTGTGTCACGCCCGGCCCGGTACCGCTGATCCAGCTTCGCGACCCGCCAATTGTAGAAGAAGATCAGGGCGACAAACACATACATGGCGCCCTGCTGCGCGAACCAGAAGCCCAGTTTGTACCCACCGAGAGAAAAGTGATTGAGTTGTTCGACAAAGAGGATGCCGCAGCCATAAGACACCGCACCCCAAAGCGTGAGGCACCAGGCAATCAACCGCAGGTTGGCTTTCCAATAGGCGTTGGAACGAGTACTCACGGTGTCTCGATCTCCCGTTGTGTACTGGCCGATAACATCAACCCTGCCCCTTTCGCCCAATCATGGAACAGGGGTTGAATCTGCCGTATAATGCCAAATTCATCGACAATTTTACACAAGAAGAACGCTCCTTCTGTCATCCCCGACCAGATCGGGGATCCAGGCGTTTTTTCTGTAAGTCAGGGTAGGTCAGGTTAGCGCCGCCGTTCTCCCTCTCCCACTGCGAGAGAGCCTGCCTAGGACCTGAGCCGGGTGCTGGGTTGAGGGAAACATTATTTCCTCTTTTCTGGTGTAGGGACAGGCCTGCGTGCTTGTCCGAGGAACGGCTGGTAGCTCGGAAACATAGCAACCCGATGATCCATGCTATGTTCATGCTATGTTCATGCTATGTTCATGCTATGTTCATGCTATGTTCATGCGATGTTTGCTATGTCAATGCTATACTTTGCTATGAATTGCTATGTTTGTGCTATGCATATGCTATAAATGTTATAAAAAACATAGCATAATGCGTAACAAGTCCGATTAGTAGCTGTAGGTCGTGTTAGCGCAGCGTAACCAGACAATCCCAGCATAACCGGAAAGTGTGGCTTTGATACTTGAAATAGAGGCTGCTTTTTGTTATGTTTGTGACTTGCATTATTCAAATATAGCATAATTTATGGAAATTCAATCAACCCTACGCGCCATCAGAGCCAGACTTGATCTCACCCAGCAGGAACTCGCCGACCGGCTCGGTGTGTCCTTCGCCACAGTGAATCGCTGGGAAGGTGGCACCACCAAGCCGCAGAAGGCGGCGCAGGAAGCCATCGCCGCGCTGGCCGCCGAGGCAGAAGTTGACGAGGCAGAGGCGGCCACAGAATCAACCGAGGCGGCCGCGCGAGTCACGCGACGCAGAGCAAAAGCGACCCGGCGCGCCGGTTCCCCATCCACCAAACCCATGGAGCAGATGTTGTGGGACGCGGCCTGCTCCATCCGTGGCGAGAAGGATGCCGCCAAGTTCAAAGATTACCTGCTCCCGCTCCTATTTCTCAAACGGCTGTTCGATGTCTTCGACGATGAGATCGGACGCTTGGCCGAGGAATATGGTGACCGCGCCACCGCCTTGGAGATCGCCGAGAGCGATCACAAGCTGTTGCGCTTCTACCTGCCCCCCGAAGCGCGATGGGCCGTCATCAACGGCCGTGAAACCTACGAATGGCCGCTCGATGATCGGAAGCGAAGCACGCGGCCCAAGGACGTGGGCGAACATCTCACTAGGGCAGTACGGGCAGTCGTCAAGCAGAACCCCTCGCTCTCAGGCGTCATCGACCTTGTGGATTTCGCGTCAGAGCGTAACGGCGAGCGAGACGTCAACCCGGCCAAACTCACCGCCGTGGTCGAAACTTATTCAGATCCCCGCTACCGGCTTGGCCTCGCCGACGTGCAACCCGACTTCCTCGGTCGCGCCTACGAATACCTGCTGCGCAAATTCGCGGAAGGGTCCGGCCAGAGCGCGGGCGAGTTTTTCACCCCGACTGAAGTCGGGTTCCTGATGGCGCACATCATGCGCCCGAAACCCGGCGAAGGCTGCCACGACTACGCCTGCGGCTCGGCCGGACTGCTCGTCAAGCTCCAACTCGTAGCCCGCGAACTCGACCCCACCAGCCGCGTGCCACTCAAGCTCTGCGGCCAGGAATTGCAAGCCGAAAGCTACGCCGTCGCGCACATGAACGCCATCATCCACGACATGGACATCACGGTCGCCCGTGGCGACACCATGATCAACCCCAAGTTCAAGACTGCGTCAGGCCAGATCGACACCCACGACGTGGTAGTCGCCAATCCCATGTGGAACCAGCCATTCGATCCTGATCTTTTTGCCAACGACCCATTCGACCGTTTCCGTACCCGGGGCGGCATCACCACCGGCAAAGGCGATTGGGCGTGGCTGCAGCACACGCTCGCCTGCCTGAACGAACGCGGACGTGCCACGGTCGTGCTCGATACCGGCGCTGTGACACGCGGTTCCGGCGCCAAGCACGAGGACAAAGAACGCAACATCCGCAAATGGTTCGTCGACCGTGACCTGATCGACGGCGTGATCCTGCTGCCGGACAACCTCTTCTACAACACCACCGCCGCCGGCATCATCGTGGTGTTGTCGAAACGCAAACCGGTGGCGCGAAAGAACAAGATCGTGCTTCTCAACGCCAGCTGGCGCATAGGCAAGGGCCGCCCCAAAAACTTCATCCCTGAGGACGACATCCGCCCGCTCGCAACGGCCTTCCTCAAGGGTGAGCCGGTCGAAGGCGAGGTCGCCGTCATTACGAAGGAGCAAGCGGAGGAAACCGATTACAATTTGAGTCCGAGTCGGTGGGTGGGGCAGACTGATGCCGTGGGGCAGCGCCCTATCTCGGAAATCGTCTCCGAGATGCAGCGTCTTGACAAGGAGGCGCGTGAAATTGACGCGCGCTTGGCGAAAATGTTGGAACGATTGCAATAGACATGGATGCTCAAGAGCGAAGGAGGTAGGAAAATGGGAGCAACTCACGTGACGGTCAGGATTACTAACCCCGCGGATCCTGACCGGTTTTGGGAAGGGCTGTTTCTGGTTGATACGGGGTCTACCGATTCCCTGGTGCCCCGGCCTCACCTGGAGGCCATCGGCCTCAAGCCCGAGGGGAAGCGCCTGTATGAACTGGCCGATGGGAGCGAGATTACGGTGGACATCGCTGTTGTCAAGATCGAGTTCATGGGTGAATTCGTTGGCGGGACGGTCATCTTCGGCGAGGCTAACGCGGAGCCGTTACTGGGCGTGACGGCGCTGGAGTCCGTCGGCATAGAGGTGGACCCACTGAATCAGCGGTTGAAGAGACTGCCTGCCGTGCGGTTGAAGTAGCTGTCGGGACTGCAATGAACGACATATGGACGTGGCGCTCTCTTGGAGAGTTGTTCGAGATCGGCGCCGGCAAAACAATGTCCGCCGCGGCGCGCAACGGTGCAGACAAGACGCCGTTCCTCCGGACGTCCAACGTCCTCTGGGACGAGATAGACTTGGAGTCGGTTGACCGGATGTCGATCCCCGAGCATGAGTTGCCCGGCAAACTGCTGAGCCGAGGCGATCTCCTTGTATGTGAAGGCGGAGAGATCGGGCGTGCGGCAATCTGGGGTGGCGAAGTTGAAACGATGTCGTTCCAGAACCACTTGCATCGGCTACGCCCCGTCGTTGAAGAGGTCGAGCCGCGCTTCTACGTGTACTTCCTGCAATGCGCCTTCACCCAACTCGGCATCTTTGAGGGCGCAGGCAACAAGACGACGATCCCGAACCTCTCGCGTAGCCGGCTGGCAGTGCTACATGTACCGCAGCCAATGCTCGACGAGCAGCAGGCCATCGTCGCGGTGCTTGCAAGGATACGGGACGCCATCAAGACGCACGATCAAAGCATTGCGCTTGCCCTGGAATTGAAACGCGCCACAATGCGATCACTGTTCACTCACGGGTTACGAGGCGAAACGCAGAAGGAAACCGAGATCGGCCCGGTGCCGGCGAGTTGGGAAATTGTTGATTTTAGCACGGTTCGAGAGTGGCTCCAATATGGTACATCAACCCGTTGCAGCTATGAGCCGACCGAATTTCCTGTTCTCAGAATTCCGAACGTCGAGCCGGGCCGAGTCAACGATGCGGACCTAAAATTTGGCGGGCTTCGCTCTACTGAGGCGGATCGCTACAGGCTGAAAAACGGCGACCTAGTCTTAATCAGAACCAACGGTGTTGTCGAGCGGCTGGGGGCCTGTGCCGTCTATACCGGCAACCCCAAAAATGCGCTCTTCGCATCATATCTTATACGAGCGAGTCTCAAGCTCGACCAGGTCGATCCACACTTCATGGCGTATTTCTTCGGATCGGAACTCGGCACCAGTGTAATAGCAGGGCGTGCTACTCCAGCAGCGGATGGCAAATACAATTTAAACACCGGAACAATTGACGCCCTGCCACTTCCATTGCCGCCTACTCTGGAGGAGCAGCGCGAAATCGTCACCATCTTGGAGGCCATCGATCGCAAAATCGACCTGCACCGCCGAAAACGCGCCGTACTGGGCGACCTGTTCAAAGTGCTGCTGCACAAACTGATGACGGGCGAAATTCGCGTCGCCGAACTCAACCTCTCGGCACTACAATTGCCCCACGATTCGCCGCTAAAGCTGAAAGGAACCAGTGGCAAATATGCATCCACATCTGAAAGAAAATCATGAACTTCAAGAGAACGATCAAGATCGAGGATCGAGCGCCAATTAGCAACTGGCTGGGCGACAGCCAAGTATGGATGAAGACCGCCCTAGAAAAAGACCAAAGAAGTGGACGCGGACGGCATGATGTCGAGACCGACAGCAATGAACTGAACGTGGCACATGTATGCACAGGACTTGCATTTGAGTTAGCTTTGAAGGCGCTGGCGAAAAGTGAAGGACGTCCCATCACAAAGAAGCACGAAGCGGAGAAGAATTATCGGAATCTTGGAACGAAGAGTCAGGCAAGAATCAAGAAATTTGTAGAAGAGAATACGCCAAATACAATTGAGAACCTTCTTAAATATCTGGACGAAAGAATGTGTCATCCAGATAGGAAATACTGGATGGTAGGAAGAAAAGGAGAACTAAGGGGAGTAGGCTTCGTTCATGGTGTGCCCGGACTGGTAATCCCAAGTCTCGCGATTGTTCATGCAGAGATCGTCGAAATGGTCGGCGAAAATACCTTTGACGGCTGGCGGGAAAGTATACGTGTAGGAAGTGGACGAGGGGAACACTTGGCTACGGCTCACTTCGATGAAGACGGATCCATAAGGTGGAAAATCACCAGAGCCGGAAAAGAACTCGGAGTAACAACCTCACCAGCACTACGGAGGATCAATATAGTATGCCCGCAATGCGGAAGTTCGGAGTGGCAGAGGGAGAAAGAGGAGCCGGATCCAGATGACCAGGTAACCTGTAAAAAGTGCCAGATAAGCATGCGCGCAGGTGATGTGGTTTCCTGGAACAAGGAACGTGCAAAAAGTTGAGCGGAAATTGGGAGTAAGAACCAGCCATAGCAGGAATCATTTTACATGGAACCTGTATTCAAGGATGTTCCAATCAAATTCTGCCATTTGTGTAATCCAATGGTGCTTCAGGAGACCAAGGCAACGCCGAATTCAACATCGGAAAGCCCCGACATGTCAATGTTTGGCTTGAGCAAGGGGTATCATCTGCAAGATGCAATGGATATGCATGCTGTTCGATGGAATTGAAATGGCTGGCCGCTGGCTATAATTTTAAACTTTCCTGTATGGAGGTAATATGGCAAAGAAAACCGTCAACTATAACCAAGCCGGTGCATCCAAATTGCCACAGGATAAGCCGGTTGTTTACCGGATCAAGACCAATGCCGGTCAAACAAATTATGTCGGTGTAGCGAAAAGAGGTAGAGCGCAAGAAAGAATTCAGGAGCATCTTGCTGCTGGTGATGTACCAGGTGCAAAGGTTGAGGTTGAGCAAAAGCCGAGCATTCAGGATGCGAGGAAAACGGAAGCTCTCGCCATTGCTCGTTCAAAACCAAAGTACAACAAGCAAGGTTGATGACATAGCTCATTATCGGTCGATAATCAGCAGCTTGCACGGATGAATCTCGCTCCAAGCAGCAAGTCATTAGCCCTCCGGAAACTGCTGTTCGCCTGCCATTTGTTGTCCGTGCTAATATACTCTTCCGACGCTCGGACACAGAGGAATAACGACATGAAACAGCTACAACGTCCTAGCAAGGACCGCCTGCAGCAGAGTGAGTACTGGATGAGGTCTATCTCCTTTGCCGGGCTACATCGCATTTTGAAAGCCGTTGCCGTCTTTCCGAATGGTCTAAGGGCTGGCGAACTCAACAAATTAGTGCAAGAAAAGGACATCTCGCTTACTCGGCGTAGTTCACCTCCAGCGCTTACAACCCTTTATCATTATCGAAATGCCTTGCTCCACCTACGCGCACTCAAGCGAGATGGACGTATGTTGCATGTCAACGCCGATAATCCCGATGTCTGCGAGCTGCTACGTCAGCCAGCCCCGGCCAACGGAGATCAGTCGCTAAGTGATGCTGCGAGAGACTCGTTTGCAGCACTGGTGCTGAACAATGAACAATGCAGGTCGCTTTTCTTTGATCTTTTCATGCCGTCAGACGGAAGCTTCGATTCTGTTACCAGTTTCCGGCAAAAGGGAGTCCCCGTTAGGTGGTCCCGTGAGCATTCTTCTCGCGCAACGGAGATCGTTTTTCAAAACGACACAACAGGCCGCACAGCGTGTTGTTCATCACCCGCAAGCGTGGCTGCGATTCTATATGGAGTTCGCTATTGGGCGCGTGATGAATTACGACTTATAGACGAATACTGTCAACGCTCTGACGGGAGTGCGAGCATGTTTCCTGTGTCTCGGCCTAGCACTTCTACCACAGGAATCAACTCTGCTGTAATGCAGACGGTGCGCTACCTACTTTCTCTACGGGCTGCAGGTGAGTGGATGCGATTCTCCGTTTTCGATCTCATCGCTCATTGCTGTGAAGCACGCAGACAACCGATCAGCGTGCTTTTTGGTGCGATCGATTGGTTGCTTCACGAATGGCCGAATCATATTGTTCTGATCCCGACGTCTCGTGCCCTCGCGACGCTATCGGCAACGTCTCCGCAAAGGGAGACTCTAGAGTTGAGAAGGTATTACAAGACTTCAAATAGTCCCTATATTTCCCACATTCGCATACACAAAGACGTAACGGTCAAATCTATGGAGGTCACAGACCATGAGGACCGACATCCTTCAAAAACTCTGGCTTGATTCCAATCCTTTCGAGCCCTCTGCAACAGGTGAACCTCTCTCGGGCGTCCTCTCGCCCCCGAATGCATTGGCAGAGAGGATGGAAAATCTCTTCAGCGTGCACGAGACTGGAGAGGGTGTCAAGGCCATCGTCATTGTCGGTGAGTATGGGACCGGAAAAACATGCCTCTTGCAGTGGCTCCATGGGCAAGTCTGTCCAAGACGCCAAATCAAGTCGTTCTACTTTGACAACCCCGGGGTGCAATTCTACGACCTCGCCAATATGTTGTTACGCACTATCGGCCGCAAGGATTTTGCAAAATTTATCTGGGAACTTGCTGGCTCGAAAGTGAACGTTTCATATCAGAGAACGCTTTTTCAAAGTGGTTTTGAGGAATATTTATCCAACGCTTCCCATCGGCGTCGTCAACAGGACATGACAAGCCCCCTCCAGGATGCCGTCAAGATTGCAGGTATCACAACTGACGAAGAGATCGCGCACTGTCTTGCGCGGATCGTTACTGACATTGTTAAGAAACCATACTTCGAATTTCGAGACTTTATACCTCAGCAGAAAGGCAGCATGGTTCCTGAAGGGGAGGAAGCACCGTACTTCCGCGCAATCTTGAAAACGATCTCGCAGGGGACGGGTGCGAAGGCCATTGCGTTTCTGATCGACGAATTCGAGGAAATAGGCCTTCAGAAACGTCTTACTAAACGGGCGGCACATGACTACCTGGCCACGTTGAAACGGTTGATCAACCTTGCTCAAAGTCAACAGGTTGACTTCTGGATCATTTTGTCGATGACGCCTGATGCCTACGAGATCACCAAAGAACTTGAGCCTTCGCTGATTGAGCGCGTCTCTGACCAAACAATCAAGATTGACACCTTGACCAAAAAGGACGCGCTCAAACTCATGAAATCGCGGATAGCCGCTGCTCGATTAAAAAAGATGAAAGAATCAACAGGAGTTCTTTTTCCGTTTCCGGATGATGTTCTCTTTCGCCCCAGCACGTACTCCAATCCTAGGCGGCTCGTAAAGACATGTTTTCGAGCGATTGCGCAGGCTGATGCTGACGTACAGCTACCATTTACCAAGGAGTATCTTTACAAAATCGAAGACGAACTTTATCCCAGCTTGTCTCCAACCGGGAACGCAAAGCCATGAATGATCGGAATGCATTGCAGAAATTAGCGTTCTTGGACACGAACACACTACATTACATCGGAATCTACCTGGAATATGCGAAGGAGAATGATCTGTTTCCGAGAGGTGCCAATGACGCGGCGAAAGAAAAAGAGGCTGCGGCAGAGAATGTGAACAACTTAGCGGAAGTCGATCTCAAGAAAAGCCTTAAACGAGGTCTAGAAACTGTCTATTTTCTTTCGACGCAGGATGTGCAAGTTGAATATGCGCCTGTTTCAGAGCTTGAATTGCTTACTGGAAAAACCAAAGGAAAAGCCATCATGAGCGCGGCGAAAGAAGGTGTGCCGGATCGAATGTGGTCGCGCTTTCATGAAGATGAGATTCGTGAACGAGTAGCCTCCACCGATTTGGCGGATATCAAGGATAAGGTCGATAGACTAACCTCCATGCTGGAGGAATCAGGTGTTGCCGTCAAGACAAGCCGCAGCGACCAGACGAGCGAGGCGTTGGAGTTGGCAAAGGGCATCAACGGGTTGGTTTATATGGCGGCCATGGACAGTATTATTTACGCAAGTGCATTAGTTGCCCAAGCGGATTTTTTGTTTACTGCAGACGGATATCTTAAGGAGACCGCAAACTATATTCACAGTCCGAATGGCGAATCTCGCTATGAAGAGATGAGGCGGAAACTTCAGCAGCTTGTCAGCCAGATTACACTAGGAAATGCCGATGCCATTGAGTTGCCAAGTGCTCACACGATCACGGCTGACGGTACGCTAAAGCCCAATTTGTCTGTCTCTGGAGCCGATGGTTCACTATGAATTGGCAAGCGACTGAACAGACAGAGTGGAGGCATTGGGTCACTCCAAGGGGTGCCAAAGAGAAGGCCGTCCACCGTTGGTATCTATTTCCTCACAGCTTCACCGACGATCTCGTCCACGCGTTGATTCATGAATGGGGTCTTAACGGTCAGGATAGGATCCTTGATCCCTTCGCCGGTTCGGGAACAACGCTATTGGCCGCAAAGGAAATGGGCGTTCCGAGTGACGGTTATGATCTTTCCCCGCTTGCCGTTCTTGCATCCAATACCAAGACCGTTACTTTCTCCAGACAGCGGTTGAAAAAGCTATGGCAGATTCTGCAACGTGCATTAAGGTCAGGACGCATGGCACCCATAGGCCGTGCCTACCCGGAACTGGTTCGCAAGGCGCTCCCAAGGGGACGGCTTGCAGTATTCGATAGAATCGCCAGTGGCATTGAGAGTCTCGGTTGTTCGTCCTCTGAACGGGACTTCTTCCGATTGGCGTTGATTTCTATCATACCGCGTTTCAGCTATGCGGTCGCAAACGGAGGTTGGTTGAGATGGTCGAAACAAGGCGCTGGTGCCAAGAACGTTACGATTTTTTTCGAGGAGCAAGTTGAGATGATGTTGTCGGATGTTTGTGACACAGCCTTCCAAAGCAATAGATATTGGAAAGCCCGTGTCGCGGATGCGCGAGTGATGCCGGCTTCCGATGCAGTGTACTCAGCCGTGATTACTTCGCCACCGTACCCGAATCGGCATGACTATACGCGGATCTTTGGTGTCGAATTGATGTTTGCCTTTCATGACTGGGAAGCAAATCGAGCCCTTAGATATCAGACGTTCCATTCTCACCCGGAAGCTCGTCCGAATCGACCGTCGGCCAGAAGATACAAGCCACCGAAGGCTTTGAACGGTAGTATTCGCGATCTTACTGACAAGCGTATGCAGTGCATGTTAGAGGGATATTTTCTGGACATGTATCTATGTCTTTGCGAAGTTGCCCGTGTTTGTCGCAAAGGTGCGAAGGCGGCGTTCGTCGTGGGGAATACACAATACGACGGCACGGCTATCCTCGTTGATGAGTTCACCGCGGAAATCGGGGAGCGGGCAGGTCTGACCTGCAAGGAAATACGAGCAGTGCGGTGGCGTGGGAATAGTGCGCAGCAGATGGGAAAGTACGGACGCATGGCGGCCCGAGAAAGCGTGGTCATGTTTGAGAAACGATGACAGCTTGTGGTCGGAACGGTGGTTCGATGTGGCATGACCGACAAACTAATCAACAAAGCCCCTGAAATCCTTGGCGGAACTCCGGTGTTTTCCGAAACCCGGGTCCCTATACGTATTCTGATCGAGTATTTGGAAGCGGGCGATCGACTTGACGATTTTCTGGAAAGCTACCCCACGGTGTCGCGTCACCAGGCAATCGAAATGCTCAAACGAGCCAAGGCCGTGCTTACCAGGAATCGAACGAAACCGTAGATTGACGAATCAGTGTCGAAACCGCTTGGTACACACTTGAGAAGGAGTCTTGCGTTTCCTGTGATTGCGTGCAGTGGGCAGATCGGAGTTCCGGGACAGTTTGATCCGCTTGTGCAGGGAACTGGCTGCGGCGTGGGCACGTGGGTTTGGTGCCCCCTAGGCAAACGATACGTGTGCGATGGCGGATAGCTTGGTTTGGGAGACGCTGTGACAAGCTGTATGGATCCGTGGCATGGCATACCGTGGTAAGCTGTGACAGAATCTGGTGACTGGAGATCGAAGGCGTGCATCTCAGATTCTATGTTGACCGAGAAACGGGCTATCCTCATATTTTTTCTCATGGAGTTGAGGAGAGCGAAGTCGAGGACGTCTTGGCATCGCCGAGTGAAGACCGGCCCGGGCGAGAGGGCGCGCGCATTGCCATCGGCAGGACGCTTGGCGGACGTTACCTCAGGGTCATCTATGTGCCCGACCGCGAACCGGATCAGGCCTTCGTCATTACGGCATACGAACTAAGAGGTAAACCGCTTACCGCTTTTCGGAGGCGCATGAAAAGGAGAGGAAGATGAAGAACAAGACCAACTTCCCGCCAGGATGGGACGAAGCGCGCGTCCAACGCGTCCTTCAGCACTACGACTCGCTGACAGAGGAAGAAGCGGTTGCCGAGGATGAGGCCGCTTTCGAGGACTCCACGCAGACGGTGATGGAGATCCCCAACGAGTTGGTGCCTGCCGTGCGGGCTCTGCTTGCGACCCGCGCCAGATAGTCCCCTAGTACGAATGAGGGAATTCACGCATACTGCCAGATTACATAGCATCGCCTGCTACGATCAGTGAATTCAAGACTCCGGAATTCAAGACGACGACTTGACCTTGCTACGAGGTAGCTTGTCATTACAGCGCACCCACGCAGGAGGTGAGAAATGTTCAAGGGACATGAGCAGATCGTGCTTACCGCTGAGGTTCTGGGTGATGAAGGGGAGGAACTGAAACAGGGCGACGTGGGCACCATCATCCACATCCATCCCGATAAAGAAGCCTTTGTGGTGGAGTTCATGTCCCTGGATGGCGGCACGGTGGCTATCGCGACGGTGTTGCCCTCACAGGCATGTCCCGTGACGGGCGCTGACCTCACGCATGCCCGAACGGTTACGGCGGCTGTCTGAGCGATACGCGGTGGAGGTCGTAGTGCGGCGTACGTTGGTGCGAATGCTAACGAGCGGCGCAAGGCTCCGAACGTTCCAGCACGCCTCGCGCTCCCATGGCTGCAGATAGCGTACTACTGTTGCTGGGCTGTCTTTCGGAGGTGCGAAAGGGGCGAATCGGAACACTTTGACCGAATTCATCCAGCCGTGCGTAGCGACTTCGACATCTTTCGGACGGGGACGAAGGACTACTACTGATGCGCGACAGATCAGATAAAGCGACCCCCCTGACTACTCCACCTTGTGGAGAGAGCACCCTTGGCACTCTTGTCATCAGGGGGGAACCTTTGAAATCGATAATAAGACCTTCGGCCGCAGGATTCAACAACCAATGACGATGCCAGACGGGGGAAGATGAAGAACAGGACCAGCTTTCCGCCAGGATGGGAAGAGGAATGCGTCCAACGCGTTCTTCGGCATTACGATTCGCTCAATCATGTCGTCTCAAAGTGCGTCTGGTGTGCAGAGAAGGTTTGATATGAGTGACCTCAAGATCACCGAAGCCGGCTCGGTCCAGTTTCCTATGGTTCGCCACGCGGAGGAGATCGGCTGGACGCCCCTTCAGCCGGAAATGGCGCTGCATAAGCGCGGTGGTGAGGCTGGGATGCTGTTCCGGGACGAGCTTGAAATAGCACTCGGGCGATTCAATCCCTGGATGACGGACGACGTTATCCGCTCCGTGGTCGAGAGGATCGAGGCGATCCCTCCGACCATCGAGGGCAACCGTGAGATGCTCGCTTGGCTGCACGGCGAGCGGCAATGGTACGACGAGGATGAGAAGCGTCACCGACGTGTACGGCTCGTCGATTTCGAGACGCCGGGCGCCAACGTCTATCACGTCACCTGGGAATGGAAGCTCAAGCCCCCGGCCCGGAAGGGCAACCGGGCGGACGTGATGTTTGTGATCAACGGTGTGCCGGTTGCCATCGTCGAGCACAAGAACCCCAAGGATGCCGATGCCATTGAGCGGGCTGTCACACAACTGCGACGTTATGAAATCGAGACCCCCGAGTTGATAGCCTCGCCGCAACTTTTCAACGTCACGCACTTGATCGAATACTGGTACGGCGTCACCTGGAACGCGTCGCGCCGGCACATGGCGCGCTGGAAGGAACGGCCCGAGGAGAGCTACCTGTTTGCCGTACAATCGTTCTTCGAGCCGGTCGCCTTTCTGCGCACGTTACGGGATTGGATCCTCTTCTATGTCGAGGGCGGTGAAACCAGAAAGTCGGTACTTCGGCAGCATCAGCGTCGTGCGATCGATCTCATTGTCGACCGCTGCGAGGAGCCGGCGAAGCGGCGCGGGCTTATCTGGCATACGCAGGGTTCCGGCAAAACTTTTACATTGCTTACTGCCGCGCGCCTGATCCTGGAGCGCGCAGACCGGTTCCGCACGCCGACGGTCGTGGTGGTCGTGGACCGGACGGAGCTTGAGGGACAACTCAAGGGTTGGGTCGAGAGGCTGCTCAGCGAGATGCAACAGCAGGACATCGCGGTCTGGCGCGCCGGTTCCAAGGCCGAACTCCGGGAACTGTTCCAAACCGACAAGCGCGGCCTGATCCTTTCGATGATCCACAAGTTCGAGGGGATCGAGAAAGACGCCAATACCCGTGACAACGTCTACGTATTCATCGACGAGGCGCACAGGTCGGTAGCCAAGGATTTGGGCACGTACCTGATGGCAGCCTTGCCCAACGCGACGATCATCGGGTTTACCGGCACGCCCATCGACAAGACGGCCCAGGGCGAGGGCACCTTCAAGATCTTTGGTGCCGACGACGAATTAGGCTATCTCGACAAGTACACTATCGCCGAGTCGATCGAAGATGAGACGACGCTGCCGATCCGCCACACGATGGCCCCGAGCGAGATGACGGTACCGGCGGAGCGACTCGACAAGGAGTTTTTCGCCTTGGCCGAATTCGAGGGCGTCACCGACGTCGATGAACTCAACAAGGTCCTTGATCGAGCCGTCGGCCTGCGTACGTTCCTCACCGCCGATGATCGGATCGAGAAGGTCGCGGCGTTTGTGGCCGAGCACTTCAAAGAGAACGTGGACCGGCTTGGCTATAAGGCGTTCCTCGTCGGTGTGAACCGCGAAGCCTGCGCCAAGTACAAGCGTGCACTCGACAGGCTGTTGCCACCCGACTGGACTGCGCCGGTGTACACGGAAAACGTCAACGACGTTGTGGAACGCCCGCTGGTCTCTGAACTCCAGCTTTCCCCTGAACGCGAGGCGGACGTGCGTCTCATGTTCAAGAAAGCGGATGAGAATCCGAAGATCCTCATTGTCACCGACAAGCTGCTGACGGGCTATGATGCGCCTCTTCTGTATTGCATGTATCTCGACAAGCCGATGCGCGACCACGTGCTCTTGCAGGCGATTGCGCGCGTGAACCGGCCTTACGTGGATGCGATCGGCACTCGCAAACGCATCGGTCTCGTGGTCGATTTCGTCGGCGTGTTACGCGAGTTGCGGAAGGCGCTACGGTTTGATTCCACGGACGTGAGCGGCGTAATCGAAGACCTCGACCTTCTGCTGGCTGACTTTTTCGATAAGATCGAGCGGGCGAGAACGGACTACCTCACCGGAGAGAGGAGCGGCGGCGCAGACGAGCATCTTGAGGAAATCGTCTATGGACGCTTCCTGGACCCGGAGCCGCGCAAGGTGTTCTTCGAGACTTACAAGGAGATCGAAGCGCTTTGGGAAATTCTCTCGCCCTCGCCTGAGCTTCGCGATCATATCGGGACGTACAAGCAGCTTGCGCAACTCTACGCGGCCGTCCGGAACGCCTACACAAGCAAGGTTAATTACGTGATAGACCTCGCCAACAAGACGCGCTCGCTGATCCAGGATGGCGCCGTTCAGCAAGGCCTCGGTTACCGGACGAAAACCGTGACGTTCGACGTGAGCACCCTCGAAGCGCTTCGAGGGGAATCGGGCTCCGATGAAGCTAAGGTGTTCAACCTTGTGCGCGGCCTACACCGTGAGGTTGAGGACAATCGTGAATCGGCCGCCGTGCTGCGGCCGCTCAAGGATCGCGCCGAACAAGTCCTGAAAGACTTGGAAGAGCGCAAAACGACCGGGCTCGCGGCCATGGATCTGCTAGCCGACATTGCCAGGGAAAAGGAAGAAGCAGTCAAGGCGGCGAAGGAAAGTGGTCTCTCGCCGCGTGCCTTCGGCGTGTATTGGACGCTGAAGAATGATTCGGGCTTCGGCGCAACGGGTATCGCGGCCATGGACTTGGCGAAGGAAACGGAAGATCTTCTCACGCGCTTTCCCAATGCTGCCGTCAACTCCGACGAGCAACGGCGGCTGCGCATGGTTCTCTATCGTCTGCTCCTGCGACTGGACAAAGAGGAACGGAGCCGTGTCGTGAAGCTCATCCTCTCAATTCTTTTGGACGAAGGCGCTGATGCAGACGAATGACAAAAGGCGCGAGGTCATTCGGAACCGCGTTGCATACTGGGCGCAGCGTCTGAACGTCCGGCCGCGACTGGTCCGGGTTCAGCACATGACGCAGAAGTGGGGTTCGTGTTCCACGTCGGGCACCGTGACCCTGGCGTACGACTTGGCCGATAAGGAATTGAGCTTTCAGAATTTTGTTATCGCACACGAACTACTGCATCTGCGCGTGCCCAACCATGGCAAACTCTTCAAGGCACTCATGACGGCTCACGTGCCCGGCTGGAAAAGGCACGATGTAGAAAGGCGGTAGCCTTCGGCAACGGAGTACCTCACAGTATAATCCAGAAGGCCATACGCTTCACCAATGGTGCAACCGTATGGAAAAACCAGAAAGATCAATAAATATTGGAGGGAACCATGAAGGTGAAATATGACCAGGAAGTTGAGAAATGGTCGGCAGCGTGGAAATTTTCAAGTTTCGCCCCGACTTCCGTGCATTTGTTGTGGTAAAAGACCAGAATAATGCATTTTAGGTCCAAGAAACACTGAAGGTATCGCCAAATGTATTATGCAAATTGTGCGTAACCCAATAGTAATGGAGGAGTGACGATGAGTCGAACATTCCAGGAAATCGAGCGTGATGCGGCTCACCTGCCCGCGAAGGATCGAGAGGTTCTAGCTGAACGGTTGATACGGAGCCTGAAACACGAACCGTTGACTGAGGTCGATGAAGCCTGGGTGAAAGAAGCAGAACGCCGGTTTTCGGCATGGCGTAGAGGGAGTCGAGTCGGAGTTCCACGGGAGCGAGCGTTTAAACGGATTCGCAAGGAACTTGGTTGGTGAAATTAATTGTTGACCCGGAGGCCTTTCTGGAAGTACGAAACGCCGCCGTTTTCTATGAAGATAGCCAGCCGGATTTGGGGAAAACGTTTTTGGCGAGTGTGGAAGCGGCAACTGAAGAGATCGTCCGACATCCATTACGGTGGCGAAAAATCAAAGGCAAATTTCGACGCTACCTTGTTCATGGGTTCCCCTATGGCCTTATTTATGCTGTGCAAGATGATACCATCTATGTTGCCGCAGTCATGCACCTCAAGCGGAAGCCCGGATACTGGGTGCGGAGAGCCAAAAAGGCGTCTTCGTGAATCCAACAAACCTAAACTCAGACTCATGGGGATCGGGAAGGAGATGCTTGCTATCGGAACGGATACGCCGCGGTGGCGAAGGTGAACTGATCGCAATACGGAAGATGGGGCATGACGGGTTTATTATCACCGTATTTTTAACCAGCAAGGCTCGATTGCTTGGGAAGAGGAGACAGATATGGCCATAGCTGATTTTCAGGAATACTTGGAGCTGATCCCCATTGTGAATCGTGCACCACAGCATGCTGTCTGGTTAACGTTTGATGCCGAGGCGGACACGCTTTATGCGAACTTTAAAAAGCCCAGCTATGCCACTGACAGCGAGATGACCGAGGATGACGTCATTGTCCGCTATGAGGGGAATACGGTGATTGGTTTCACGGTTTTGCACGCCAGCAAACGACCACCGAAGACGGCATAGTCCCATTTTTCTGATCGGGAAATGGCTAATCTACCCGTCGTCACTGTCTGCCCGACCCAAAATACCAATAAATATTGGAAGGAACCATGAAGGTGAAATACGACCAGGAAGTCGACGTCCTGACCATTCAATTGAGCAATGCTCCCGTTGAGGAAAGCGATCAAGATAAATCGGGGGTTATTCTCGATTATGACAGGGATGGCAACATCGTCGGGCTTGAAATCCTGAGTGCCTCCAAGCGGATAGAAAATCCTCGAATATTGGAATTTGCGGTGGTTTAGTTCACTTGTTGTGTGACATGCCCCATGTCGAGCCGGCTTGAATCTGCGGTCATCTCTTAACCGCCCCCCAATGAACAACTCTCTCCCATGCTGGAGTCCGCGTCGCTGGTACGGGGAACTCCGGCACGTCTGGCGCGATACACGGCTGCTGGTCTTGTCCGCGCAGATTGCGGCCATTTATGCGTCCGTGCTCATCCCGTTCAAGGTGGGGATTCCGATTATCCCCGGCTTTGTCGAGTTGAGGCCGGCCAACGTCATTCCCATCGTCAGTTCGCTGCTCTTCGGCCCGGCCGCGGCGTGGGGGGCCGGGATCGGCAACGTGATCGGGGATTGTTTCGGGACGCTGGGCCCGGCCAGCCTCTTCGGGTTCCTGGGAAATTTTCTCTACGGGTACGTGCCCTATCTGTTGTGGGGAAACCTGGGCTGGTTGTCGTCGGGGCGGGAACCCGTGGTGCGTTCCTGGAGGCAAGGCATGGAATACGTGATCGTCATTGCCTGTGCGTCCATGGTCTGTGCCGCCACCATCGGATGGGGTGTGGAACTGTTGGGCCTCCTTCCGTTTTGGCTGTTGTTTCCCGCCATTTTCTTGAACAACCTGGTCATGGCGACGTTGCTCGGTCCGCCGCTGCTGTTGTTTCTCTATCCACGGGTGAAGCAATGGAACCTGTATTATCGTGACCTGGCTTTCGAGGCTGCGGCCGGACCGCGTCAAGACCCTGCCGGCGATCGTCTCCTCCCGGCGTCGTCACAATCGGCCGTCGCCGAGTCCGTCGCCGTCTCCATTCAGGACGTGACGTTTCGCCCGATTCATGCGGAGCGGTCCGTGCTCAAACACGTGTCGCTGGTCGTCCCGCGTGGAGAATTGGTCGTGCTGATGGGGCGGAGCGGGTCCGGGAAGTCGTCATTGTGTTATGTCCTGAACGGGCTGGTTCCGCGGTTTATTCAAGGCGAATGGACCGGCACGGTGATGGTACACGGACAACGAACGACGCAAATCCCGGTGTGGCAACAGGCGAACTGCGTCGGCATGGTGTTTCAGGATTTCGAAACCCAATTGGTCTCGACCAACGTGGAGGCGGAGCTTCGATGCGCCCTGGAGGCGCAGGGAGGCACGCACGATTTCACCGGCGAAGAGTCCTTCCACGAGCACGTGCGGCGCCTCCTCGATCTGGTGGGGTTGCCGGGCCTGGAACGGCGTGACCCCTTTTCCCTGTCGGGCGGGCAACGGCAGCGCCTGGTGGTGGCATCGGTTCTGGTCCGGGAACCGCCGGTGATCGTCATGGACCAACCGCTGACCGATCTCGACCCCGCGGGCAGGCAGCAGTTTCTCCGGCTCCTAGCGGAACTGAACGCCAAAGGGATCACGATCATCATCGCCGGGCATGGAGTCGACGATTTGGTGGAAGCGGACAGGGTGTGTGTGCTGGATGCAGGAGAACTGGTGTGGCAAGGCACCCCCCGTGAACTGCTCGGCCAACCCGATCTGGCCGGACGATACGGCGTGACCCCGTATCCGTTGGCTGAGTGTTTTCGAGGCCGGGGCGCCGGCAACTTACCGGCGACGGTTGAAGAAGCGTGGCAATTGGCCGATACCCTCGGCCTGAGCCTGGTCGCGCCGCAGTCGTCCGAGCAGACTTCAAACGTTGCCCGCTCCGAGCCTCCGGCAACCGTGCTTGAACTCAGCAACGTGTCGGCGCATTACCAACCGGGCGTTCCCGCGCTCTCCCGGGTTTCCGTGTCGTTTCAGGCCGGGGAATTCGTGGCGATTCTCGGGCAGAATGGTTCGGGCAAGAGCACGCTGGCGAAATTATGCAACGGGCTGCTGTCGCCGTCGGAAGGCCGCGTCCTGGTGCTTGGAAGCGATACGCAACAAACCGGGGTCTTGTCGTCCCTCGTCGGATACGTCTTTCAAAATCCCGACCATCAGATTTTTGCGGAAACCGTACGCAAGGAAGTCGCCTTCGGCGCGGAGAATGCGGGATGTTCACCCCATCAGTGCGACGTCCGGGTCACCGAAGCGTTGCAGGCGGTCGGGTTGACCGGGGCCGAAGAGCTGGACCCGTTTTCTCTGACGAAAGGGGAACGGCAGCGCGTGGCGGTCGCATCCATCCTTGCCGCCAAGCCCCGAATCCTGATTGTGGATGAGCCCACCACCGGGCTCGACGCGGAAGAATCGGCTCGCATGATGAACATGATGCGCGCGCTGCATCGACAGGGCCATACGATCATCGTGATTACTCATGAAATGGGGATCGTCGCGAACTACGCGACGCGATGCGTGCTGATGCGTGGCGGCACCATCCTGGCGGATGGGCCGACCCGGGACGTGTTCTCGGACCCTGAACTCATCCGGTCTGCGGCGTTGGCGTTGCCGGCCCTGACCCGGTTCGCGCAGCGATGGGGCGTGACGCTGCTGACGGTCGAGGAAGTGCGAAAGGCCTGGCGCACGCCATGAATCTGTCATTGTACGTGGATGCCCAAACGTGGGTGCACCGGTTGGACGGCCGTACAAAAATCCTCTGCCTGCTCGGACTCTTTGCCTTGAGCCTGCTGTTCTCGGACCCGGTGTACTTGTCGGGGCTCTGCGCGGGCGTCCTGGCCCTGGTCATCAGGGCGCAGAGTCTCCACAATCTGAAAAAGATATGGGTCCTGCTCGCGTTGTTGTTTGTCTACAGCGTGGTGCTCTGGCCCTTTTTCGTGGAAGGCGCCACCCCGTTGTTCACGATCGGCGGGCTGACCGTCATGCAGGAAGGCGTGCTGCATGGGATGGGGATGGGCCTGCGGCTGAATGCCATGCTCATCAGTGGCATCGTCCTCTTGTCGACCACGTCCATTGAAGAGCTTGGCGAGGCCTCGAATCGATTAGGCGTGCCCCGCCCTCTGGGCTTTTCGTTGTCGCTGGCCTTTCGATGGGTTCCCAATTTGCTGGGCTCGATCGGCGCCGTGATTCAGGCTCAGCGCTCGAGAGGCCTGGACGTGCAATCAAAGGGCGTGTTTGGCAAGATTCGCCGGTACCCTCCGTTGATCGTCCCTTTGATCGGCCATACCCTTCGCCAGACTAACCTGCTCGCCATGGCCTTGGAGTCGAAAGGATTCGGGGCCGGGCAGGTTCGTCATCCCCTGTTTGTTTCGAAAATGCACGGGTCCGATTACGCGGCGCTCGCGGTCATCGCCGCCCTGGTGATGGGAGGTCTCTGGATGAGGCTCAACGGGTATGGTACTATTTGAACGGAACAGGTGACGTGCCGCGGACTCGCACGTCCAATTGACAGCATCTAGCAGGAAAGGTGGTGGCGGGATGAAAGGGTCTGTCGCGGTTGTGAAACTTCTGGGTGCCGTGTGTGTCCTTCTGTTGGTCCAGGGTCAGTCTCTCCTTGCGCAGGAGGGAGCATCAACCGGACCCACCAAAACGATTGTGGCTGATCTGCTGGACGTGGACCGGGACTTCTACATCGTGCGGGGCGAACGGGGTGAGATTCAAATCGAAGCTACGTACAAGACCTACATCACGGAAGAATTCCAATACGGCGATCGCATCAAGGCCCTCGTGCTCATGAACAACAAGGCGTTGAAGATCGAGCGCGCCGGGCCGGATGACGTGCCGGGAGTGACGGAAAATCTGCCGGTCGCCGCGCAAGCCCCTGAAGCCCCACAAGACGGCAAGGGGGAAGCCCCTGCGGCGCCGGCGCAGCCTCTGCAACCGGAATCCAAAACGATTGTAGCCGATCTGCTGGACGTGGACCGGGACTTCTACATCGTGCGGGGGGAGCGGGGTGAGATCCAGATCGAAGCTACGCACAAGACCGAGATCACGGAGGAATTTGGGTATGGGGACCGGATCAAGGCCTTGGTCCTCATGAACAACAAGGCGGTGAAAATTGAACGGGCGGGGCCGGATGACGTTACGGGGGTCACGGAAAATCTGCCGGCCACCGCGCAAGCCCCTCCACCCCAAGAGGGCGGCAAGGGGGAAGCCCCCGCGCCTTCGGCACAGCCCAAGCAACCGGAATCCAAGACCATTATTGCTGATCTGCTGGACGTGGACCGGGACTTCTACATCGTGCGGAGCGAACGAGGGGAGATCCAGATTGAAGCCACGGGCAAGACCGAGATCACGGAAGAATTCGGATATGGGGATCGGATCAAAGCGAAAGTCCTCATGAACAACAAAGCATTGAAGATCGAGCGCGCCGGGCCGGACGACGTGCCGGGGGTCTACGAGGAATGATGTCGAGACGGCATTCCGCGACGGGTGGAGTCGGGCGTCTCTATCCCGGCGATGAAGCCTATGAATTGGATAAAACGATTTCCGTATTGTCGCCCACGCAGATTCTGGCCCTGATCCGGCAATGGGTCATCTGACGTTGTCTAGATGAACTCAGGTTGATCTTTGTACGGCAATGCCGTATGCTCTTTATGTGTACACGGTCATCGAAACGCCGGTTTATTCAAGGAAAGCGGAACAGATTCTATCAGAGGATGAGCGTGACGCTTTTGCCGTCTACATATCAAGAAACCCGAAAGCTGGCGTTGTCGTACGTGGGTCCGGCGGTGTCCGTAAAGTACGGTGGGCACTTGAAGGCGCCGGAAAGAGTGGTGGGGTCCGCGTAATATATTTTAATCGTTTGGAAAAAGGTGAAATTTGGTTATTGACCGTCTATGCGAAAAGTGAACGCTCCTCCATACCACCTGGAGAATTGCGGCTGCTCAAGGAGGTAATTGATCATGCCCGGTAAAAGGAAAATGACGGCAGAAGGCGTTGAACTACTCCAAGCCGTCAAACAAATGAAGGCCGGGAAAAAAGGCCGCGTCTACACGCCTGAGCAATTATTGGCCATTTTCGCCCGCCAATCAGTCAAATTGACACAGCGGCAATTTGCCAGACTCCTCAATGTTTCTGTCGATTCAGTCCAGGACTGGGAGCAGGGCCGGCGGTCTCCCCGTGGTGCAGCCAAGACCGTGCTGCGAGTCGTCACGTCCTACCCTGAAGTACTGCAAGAATTGTCCCAAAAATCCCTGGTTTGAAGACAGATCTGCATGTTCCTATCTCTAGACAGGGATGGTGCGGCTGCAGCTTGTTGGAAGGGTCTCTTCCTTATTCGTCCAGATTGGCGATCGGGAAGGTGTCCACCGGGTCGGCCGGGACGAAGCCGAAAATCTTCGAATAGAAATACAGTTCGTTGTCCAGGACCTGCTTGATGTGCTCGGCACGTCGAAACCCGTGCTGCTCCCCCTCAAAGGCGATATAGGCGACGGGAAGCCCTTTCGCTTTCACCGCGTTGAACATGTTCTCCGCCTGGTTCGGCGGGACCACCTTGTCTTCCAGGCCCTGAAAGAGAATGAGGGGAGCGGACAGCCGGTCCGTGAAGTGAATGGGCGATCGCTGATCATAGAGGTCTTTCCGTTCGGGCAGCGGCCCGACGAGGCGGTCCAGGTAGCGCGATTCGAATTTATGGGTATCGCGAACGAGCGCTTCGAGGTCTGAGACGCCGTAGTAACTGGACCCGGCCGTAAAGCAATCGCGAAACGTCAGGGCGCATAACGTGGTATAGCCCCCGGCGCTGCCTCCCGTGATGGTCACGCGAGCCGGGTCCACGGCATCCCGGTCGATGAGCGCCGTGACCGCGCTGACGCAATCATCCACGTCGACAATGCCCCACTGACCGTTGAGACGTTCCCGATAGGCCCGTCCGTATCCCGTGCTTCCTCCGTAGTTCACGTCGAGCACGGCGAATCCCCGGCTGGTCCAATATTGAATCATCAGGTTGAACGTCGGAGAAGAGGCTCCGGTCGGGCCTCCATGGCTCTTGACAAGGAGGGGCGGACGCTCTGAAGAAGGGGCCTGGAAATCCGCATTGTGCGGGGGGTAATAGAACGCGTGCCCGGTCGAAGCGTCCTGCGTGGGATAGGTGACGGCGGAGGGCGTGGACAGATAACGGGGGTCCGGGGAAAAATCCACCGAACGGCGAAGAACGGTGACGGCCTGTGAATCCGCTTCGATCCGAATGAGCGCCGTTGGCTCGGCAGGGGAACTGGCCGTACACACAATGCGGGATTGCTGTACGTGGACGTCGTCGAAGGTCGTGTAGGGCAGCTCGAATCGTTCGAGGGTTTTTTGTGCCGTATCCAAACGTCCCAGGAACCAAAAGCCGTCCTGCGTATAGGCGCAGATCACGCGGTCAGGCGACTCGAACCCGTAGAGCCGTTGGCCGAACACCCATTGCGGTGCGCCGAATTCGGCTTCCATGGGATAGAGGGCGTCGATTTGCTCGTTGTCCATCCGGTACAGGTTCCACCAGCCGGATTGATCTGATACGAAATGCAACCGGCCGTCCGGCGACCATTCCGGTTGAAAAATGGAGACGTCGGTTCCCCCGGCCATGCATCGTGAAGTTCGTATCGAGCCGTCCTGTCCGAGATCGGCGACCCAGAGTTCCGTGCCGTCCCATGGCATGTTGGGATGGTTCCAGGCCAGCCAGGCTAACTGTTGTCCATCAGGGCTCAGGCGTGGAGAGGCATAAAAATCATGGCCCGAGACCAGAATGTCACCGCACGTGGGATCTGAGCCGTTGTCGAGAGCAATACTGACGATGGAGTTGTGGGGCTCCCGGTCCGAATGGGTATGATCTTCACGAATGCAAAGAAGGCGGCGGCGGCGAAGGTCCGGGACCCCGTCGGCATAGCACATGGGCGCGTCCGCGGTGACGGGCTCGGGCGCTCCGCCCGGGTGTTGTCGATACAGCCGCTGATCGGAAAAATTGGAAAAATACACGACGCCGTCCGCCACGCAATATGCCCCGCCTCCGTATTCATGGACGCGCGTGCGAACGTTGAACGGGGCTGGGGTCAGGGCGTGAGGGGTCCCGTCGGCATCCCGTTGGACAATCGCATTTCTCCCGCCCTCCTTGGGACGGCTTTCGACCCAGAACACCTGATCCCCGTCGAGGGCGATATGTCCGAGTCTGATGGATTCCGAGACAATCCGGTCCGAGGTCAAGGGCGATGCCCATGACCCGTAAGCAGCGATATTCGGATTCGGCATACGGGTCAAATGTCCACCAATTCGTTGCCAAAATCAAGGGCCGAATACAAGAGGGGGAAACAGGAAAGAAAGGCCGCAACTCTTCTCTCCCCTTTGTAAGGGGAGGATAGGTGGGGTAGAGTCCTTGGAGGGGTAGAGTCAACCGTCCGGGGGCAGGAGGCGTTGCCGCGAAGGGCTAAGTTTGAACTTCAGCGGGGGTGCAGTGACGCGCGTGTTCGATTGAGGCGATGGTGACCAGGTCATGGATCTTGTCGAGACACCGCCCGCAAGCATCGTCGTCGTCGATTCCCAGCGTGGCCGCCAGTTGCTTCGGGCAGGTCACGCCGGCGCGACCGAGGTCTTCGATGTCCGATTCTTTAATGCCTTTACAAACACAGATGTACATGATGTCCGCCGAATGCGATATTGATTTCCGTTATCATCTTCGAGCATTCTAATCGAGTCGCCGGCGGGTTGTCAAGCTTTTTTGTCGATGGCTTTTTTGCTGACTATGGAGGATGCCGGTATGGTATTGACGATTGACGTAATGCGTCAATATATGTCAGGGTAAGAAATGATAAAGGATTTTACATGTAAGAAAATGGAGCGCCTGTTCAAGGGAGAACGGGTCCCGGCTTTCTCCGGTTTTTCCAGGCAAGCCGATAAGCGGCTGAGGATACTGGATGCTTCTGAAACACTGAAAGCCTTACAAGCCCTGCCGAGTAATCGTTTTGAGACGTTATCAGGTGATCGAGCAGGGCAATACAGCATTCGCGTGAATCGACAATGGCGCATATGTTTCACGTGGGACGAAGGTGCCCATAATGTGGAAATCACAGATTACCACTAGGGACGTGAAGTGAAAGACGGAGGTGATTGATCATGGCTAGAGAACCAATCCATCCGGGCGAGTTTCTCGCAGATGAGTTGCAAGAAATTGAAATGACGGCGACTGAGTTATCTCGTCAGATTGACGTGCCGCCCAATCGTATTTCGCAGATCGTTCGATGCAAGCGTGATATTACGGCCGATACCGCCTTGCGCCTTGGTCAGTTTTTTGGGACGGGGCCGGAGCTATGGCTCAACCTGCAAAAGTCTTATGATCTGGACAAGGCCAAAGCATCACTCGGGACAAAAATTCTCAACATACATCGCTGGCAACCCGAAGGACAGGTGGCAGGATAATCTTGGAACCAATGGACCAATCTTCCCCTCAACAAGCGCTTCGGGCTCAACTGGCAAACCGGCTGGGTCCCGACGGTGCACAAAAGGTCGCCACCGTTCTTTTTGAGACGGGTGGGGCCGGCCACGTTTCCGAATTATTGCAGGAACTCGAGGAGCGTTCCGCGAAACTCGCGGGACAGGCCGTGGAAGCGCTTCCCGAGATGCTGGAACGGTGCGGGCCCGAGCCGGTGGTCTCATGGCTGGACGTGGCCGTGACCCTGGCCGGGCTGTCGGGGGCGATCACCTTGAAATACCTGAACGAGAGCCCCCGTCTTTTGGGGATCCTGGATTCTGCCGCGCTTCGTCAAGCCGTGCTCGAGACGACGCTGGAACTCGCCGACAGCGACTCGGAGTTGGCAGCCAACTGCGCGTTTGAGTTTTTTCGAAAGGCTCCGGAATTGCTGCTCGCGGATTCACAAACCGACCTGGCCCGGTGGGCGGAGATTGGCCGGGAACTGACGGATTGGAATGACGTGCTGGGCATCGAGTTTATCCGGGAATGTCCGAAGGTGGCCGAAGTGCTGGCCCTGGAAGACGTGCGTCCCTGGGTGGTCTTCGGTATGAAACTGATTACACAAAACAGTTTGGGAAAACCCGATTACGTGGGGATTCTGGAATTCTTCCGCTCAAGCCCCGGCCTGCTCGGAGAAATCCCCGATGCGGTCCTGCACCCGAATATCGTGAGCGTGGGCTCGACCCTGGCGGATCAATCGCCTGCAACGTCCCTGACCTTTTTGGCTGAAGCGCCGGGGTTGATGGCGCTCCTGCCGTCGGCGGAACGGCGCATGAAAGTCCTCCAATACGGAGCGCTGCTGGCCGAGCGGGATGCCGGCGTGACGATGGAATATTTTCGCCGGGCACCGGAGGTGATCCGCCTGTGCGACGGCGCGGAAGGCCGGGACGAGGCCTTTGAAACGTGGTTTCGAGGCGGCATGGAAGTGTTGGCCTACAGCCCGGAAGGCGCGCGCGCGTACTTTGCCCTTGAAACCTCAAAGGCGTTGAGCGCGATCGAACAAGCGACCAATTCCGTACCGCTTCGACAGGTGGCGCGCTCGTTGAAACTGCTGGGCCATATGATCTGCGGGCAACCCGTGCAGATTGAATCCCTGGCCGATGCGACGCAACGGCCGCGTCTGGAAATGAACACCGAGGGCCCCATGGTCTATCTGCCGTCGATCATGAACCGGTTTTCCGTGAAGGACCAGAACGTTCGAAGCTATACGGTCACGTTGGCGCATGAGGTCGGGCACGTGGAGTTTGGAACGTATCGACTCGATCCGGCGTTTCTTCAGACCCTGGCTGGACGGATGGCAGATCGCTATCAACTCGATGCCGGTGTTTCGGACGTCAATCGCTTGACGGACTTCTTTGCCCTCTATCCTCAATCAGGGGTGATCCGGGACCTGTGGACCATTCTGGAAGACGGGCGCGTGGAGTTCTTGTTGCAGCAGGAATATCCGGGCCTGCGGGAGGATTTGGCCGCCGTGTCCCGGGCGTCTGTGCAGACCCGATCCTTGCTCCATGGCATGACAGCCAGGGAGATGGTGCTGGACGAGTTGTTGCTGCTATTTACGCAAGGAACGGAAAGACCGCAGATTCCGGAGACCTTTCAGCGGGTCGTGGATCGGTGTTGGGACGTGGCGCGGACGATTCAGGACCCTCACGCCACCAACGAGCAAGCCATCGACTTGGCTGACCAGATCTATCAGGTGCTGGATGAGATGATCGGCAGCCTGGAACCCGTTGTTCCGGATGAAACGGATGCGACGCCGGAGGACGAGGAGTTGGGCGTGGGGCCTCGTGCGGCGGAAGAAACCGCGGGCGGTTACCGAAGCATTACGAATTGGGCCTATCGGGGCGAAATGAATCCGGATTTCGTCCGTGGCGAATCGGCGGAAACGGACGACGGCCCGGATGTCCCGGAACAGCCGGAACCGGATTTGGAAACTGCCGGTGCGCCTTCTCCCACTCCGGCGGGTCGAACCGAAGAGATGGAAACAGGGGAAGCGCATCAGGACGATGCCGGTGAACCTGGGGCGCAGCGGTCCGTGCTTGACGAATATCTCCACGTGAAGGGAGCGGGCGACGGGTTGTTGCCCGTGCCATCCGGTCAGGAGCAGACGTACGTGTACCCGGAATGGGATGGCGGGATCCAGGACTACCGGCTCAAATGGTGCCGGGTGGTCGAGCGTCCCGGTGAAGAGGGCAATCAGGATTTCGCCCATCAGGTCCTGGAAAAACATGCCCCGGCCATCCGGGTCCTCCGGCGCTACTTTGAAACCATGCGGCCCACGGGGTTGCAGCGGGTCCATGGCTATGACCATGGCGAGCATTTGGATTTGGATGCCGCGATTCGTCACGTGGCGGAACGGCGGGCGGGCATCGACCCCTCCGACCGGATCTATGACCGGCGGGATAAACGTGAACGCCAGGTCGCCGTGGCGTTTTTGGTCGATATGAGCGGCTCGACGGGCCGGCAATTGGAAACGGGACAGCGTCGGGTCATCGACATGGAGAAGGAAGGGTTGATTGTGCTGACCGAGGCCCTGGAGGCCATTGGAGACCAATATGCGTTGTACGGATTTTCCGGCCAGGGCCGGCATCAGGTGGATTTCATGGTGCTGAAGGATTTCAGCGACAGCCGGCGTTATCAAATCGGCCAGCGCATTGCGGCCATGACGCCGCTGCAGCAAAATCGCGACGGGGCTGCGATCCGGCATGCCGTCCAAAAACTGCTGCGCTGCCCGGCCCGGCACCGGTTGCTCGTGCTGTTGAGTGACGGGCGCCCCCTTGACGGGGATTATGGAGAGGAATATGCCTTGGAGGATACCCGCATGGCGCTGCGGGAAGCGCGGCAGCAGGGGATCAGTCCTTTTTGCCTGACCATCGATCAACAGGCGAGCGGCTATCTCAAACGCATGTACGGAGACGTTCAATATCTGGTCCTGGATGATATCCTGACCTTGCCTGAACGGTTGCCGCGCGTGTATCAACGGTTGACAGGAAGGTCGTGACGTGCGCTTCTCTCCCTCCCCTAGTGGTCGGGGTTGGAGTGGGGGACCATGCAGTGTCCTTGCCTTTCTCTTTCTGTCATCCTCGACATTTTGAATCGAGGATCCAGCGTCTTTGTCTTTCTTTTCCCTCTCCCTTGGTGGGAGAGAGGTAGGGGGGTACAGACCGGGCACATTGTTTACATTTTAAACCGGGGACATGGTTTACATTGGTACACGACACGGCAAAGGGGGGCCTGCCCATGCCGTGGAAGGAGATCAAGATCATGGACCAACGGGAA